>CAZSIG010000420.1:0-4077 GCA_964606195.1 uncultured Anaerolineales bacterium | reverse complement strand
TTTGTAATATCACCAATAATACTATAAAATGATGCTGATGAAAAATAACTGGATTACCTCGTTAATAATTCTCGCGCTTTGTTCCTGTGCACCGCGCACTCCGCAAATCACGAAGTTGCCTTCTCTCACCAATACTCTTGTTCCACTCACGGAAACCGTTCCTCCTCCGACTAACACCGCGATATCACCCACAGTTACAGCAGAACCGGCGGCGACCTTCACAACCATCGCTACTACCGCGCCTACGCCTACTGAGATTCCCCCAACTAAAACTCCGCCGCCACCATCAAGGACCGCGACTCCGCCATCACCAACATTGACATCCACACAATCCCCCGCGCCCTCCACATTCACCCCTGTCGCTACTGACACACCTCTACCATTCACACCTACTGCGGTTCCTCCAACCCTGGCTCCAATACCCACTGAAACAACTGTCGCGGCTCAATTCGGTACCTGTCAGCTCGTTGAACCAAATGGGAACGATTTAGTCTTGTGGCAATCGCGCGACCACCAAGATGGAGCGGTGGGGACGATGGCTTCGGGGGCTGAGGTGCGATCGGTCGAATATCAAGATGGCTACTACCTAGTTCGCGCTGGTGAAATACAGGGCTGGATACATGAGAGTTACGTGACGAACCGCGTCCCTGCCGGTGCAGATACTATCCCCTCAGAACCGAGCGTCACGGATACTCCCGCGGCCGCGTATCAATTTATGCCTGATGGTTCCCCGCATCCCGATTTATCTCATCCGCGTCCGAAATGTCCCCATGCTCGAGCTTATATCATCGGGACGGTGCGCGACGCGGGGGGCAATCCGTTGGGGGGAGTGCGGCTCGTCTGCTACAATGATTGGTATCGCTTTGACGTCATCGGGTCAAAAGGCGGCGGGGATATAGGCAGGTATGATTTCATGATTCCTCAAACTCCGGTTACCTGGTACGTGGTCGTGCTCGACGCGGCGGATAATCCGATTAGCCCCGTCGCCGCGGTGGAGTTCGACCCCAATGTAGCCGGGCGTTATATTCTGGATTGGCGTCGCGCTTATTGACCAATCAAGAATTTTTGCCACTAATTGCACGAATTGGCGCGAATAAACAGAAAATTAGTGAAAATTCGTGAAATTAGTGGCAGATTTTTCTTGTGACCACGCGAAATCCCCAAAGTCTCCCACTTCTAAAAAACAACCTCGCGTAGGCTGTGAACCTACGCGAGGTTCATTTGTAGGCAATGACAATGAAAACTGGTACCGCGCCCCTATTAGAATTCAGGTACCAACTCCTGCTCCGCCCTCTCCGGCGGATAGATAATCTTACCCTCACCTTCGAAATACTGCAACACAGGGAAAATGTAGTGATTTTCACCAACAACCGGGTCGGGAATACTCTCCGCGGTATATAGATATTCATCCATCACGATGCCATTCGTATAACTCCATTTTCCGGTCCAGACATTATCTTTGACAAAGTTATAGATGCCGTCGCTGGTTATCTTGCCATTTTTCGCGTATACCTCTTGGGCTATGGCAATGAACAAGTTCGCGCCATCGTAAGCCAAGCCGCCCACAACCGCGCTGGTAGTAAGCTGCCACTTATCCTCAAATTCTGTGGCGAAAGCCCGCCCTTGCGCGGTAGTCCAAACTGGAAACTGGCTGAGGACGTAGTCAGAAGCCGCGCCGGTCGCATCATACCAATCGCTAATCCAATCCAAACCATCGATGATGATGAGACTCTCCAACCCTATTTCATCCGCCTGTTTGAGAAACGCGGAGACGCTGGGCGCCGTAGTGGTGGTGCCCGCGATGACTGCTGGATTTTGCGCCTTGAACTTGTTGAGCAAGGGATAAAATTCGACCGCTTCGAGGTCAAAATATTCTTCGGCTACCACTTGCCAACCCGCGTTCTCGAATTGCTCGCGAATAGCCCTGCCAAAGCTGTTTCCCCACTCCGTATCTTCTCCGTAAATGGCTACCGTTTTTTCCGCGGGTGACCAACTCCCCGCCGCGATGGCGTTCTCCAACGCGTTGACGTAAGAGACGTTCAACTTCGCGGGTTCAGGCCAGCCTTTGAGCATCCAGTATCCATATTCGTCCATATTCGCGTGGAAAGCCTCATTGAGCGCCTCCGTCGCACCGAGTCCGAAGAGATGCGGTATGTGGTTCGCGGCGGCTACCTCTTGACAAGCCACAGAAGTATAGCTGTGCCATCCCAAAAGCCCCGCCTGAACGTGGTCTTGCTCTATCGCCTGCTGATAAGCGAGCGCGACTTCGCCGGATTCAGATTGCGAATCAATCCAGATGGGTCTGATTTTTTGGTCCCCGATTTGCCAATCAATCGCGTCGAAAGCCATCGTCACCGCGGCTTTAAGCTCTGTGCCGATGCGCAGATTCGGTCCGCTGAACGGCCCCACGATGCCTAACTTGAAGGCTCTCGCCTCTATCGCGGCTTCTTCTGCCAACGTTATCTGGGGAGTCAATTCCTGAATCGCCCAATTGGGGGGATAGATAATTTTCCCCGCGCCGTCGAAATATTGCAGGACGGGGAAGATGTAGTAGCCTTCACCGACGACCGGGTCGGGGATGCTCTCTGCCGTGTACAAATATTCGTCCATGACAATGCCATCGGTGTAACTCCACGTTCCAGTCCAAATATTCTCCTTGACGAAGTTATAGATGCTCTCGCTAGAGAGTTCGCCGGTTTTCGCGTAGGTCGCCTCCGCCATCGCGAGGAAAAAGCTGGTGCCGTCATAAGCCAAACCCGCCGCTGAGGGGCTGGGCGCGACGCCCCATCTAGTCTCGAATTCCTTCGCGAATTCTTGTCCCTGTACCGTCGCCCATCCGGGGATTTGGTCGATGATATAATTCGAAGATTCACCGGTCAAATTATACCATTCGCCTGCCCATCCCAAACCATCAGCGATGATGAGACTTCTGAGGTCTACTTCATCCGCTTGCTTGATGAACGCGGAGAAACTGGGCGCCGCGGTGGTAGTCCCCGCGATTAGCGCGGGGTTCATCGCCTTCAGCTCATTAAGTAGCGGGTAGAACTGCACCTCCTCAAGGCTGAAATATTCCTCCGCGATGGTTGCCCACCCTGCTTTTTCTAATTGGCTCTTAATCGCGCCGCCGAAGCTACGCCCCCAAGTCGTATTTTCGCCGTAGATGGCAACCGTTTTCTCCTCGGGTGTCCAAATCCCTTTGGCGATGGCGTCCTCCAGAGCTTGCACGTAGGAGATGCTCAACTTCGCGGGCGAAGGCCAGCCCTTGTTCATCCAGTATCCGTATTTATCGACATCTGAATGGAATATCTCGTTGACCTCCTCCGTCGCACCGAAACCGAAGAAGTGCGGAATCTTGTACTTCGCGGTTACTTCCATACAGGATACCGACACATCGCTGTGCCAATTGAGTATTCCCGCCTGAATCCCATCCTGTTTTACCGCCGCTTCGTATGCCAACGCGGCTTTGTCGGGGTCGGATTGGGAATCAATCCAAACTGGCACAATTCTGTACTCTCCGATGTGCCAGTCCACCGCTTCGAGCGCCATCGTCGCGGCGTTTTTGAACTCCACACCGGTACTTGCACTGGGGCCGGTGAATGGTCCCAAGATGCCCAACTTGAAAACCTTTCCTTCTTCCGCTGTTGGCGCGTCGGGTACATCCAGCGGCTCAACCGGCGCGGGGCTTGGCTGAATCAGACACGCGACCACCACGAAAACCAATCCTATTGCTAATACTGACTTAACTAACCTTTTTACTAACATAGACATCTCTCTACCTCCTCATACTTTTCATAAAGCAACGCGCTACTCTAAAGCCTGTCCTTTGATTTGTCTCGTTTATATTATACACGCTCGCCGCGATAAATAACAGAAGCAGAGATATTAAATTGATACCAGTACAGTTTACTCTTGTGTAAAACTGTACTGGTTATAAACGCGGTAAACTGTACCGCTTAACCGGAGCTTTCTCAAAGTCGCGCAGTTTATATAGTAGGACTTACGCAAAACCGCACTATGATTCACCGCAGAGGGCGCCGAGGACGCGGAGAAAAGAAAACAGAAAAGATTTTCGCGGTT
>CAZSIG010000419.1:0-4079 GCA_964606195.1 uncultured Anaerolineales bacterium | reverse complement strand
AAAGTCATATCCGCAGCGCGCTAAAAAATTATCCAGAAAACTCTGCGCTCTCCGCACCCTCGGCGGTGAAATTATTCTGAACTTGCGTAAGTCCTATAGAGTCAACTAACACGCGGTTTATTTTTTTGTCGCTAATCGACGCGAAAAATTAGTGGCAGATTATTCCTTGTATCCCCGAAACCCCAAAGAGCCAAAAATAAACTTAGAGAGGAAACACGAAAATGACGAATAACCTATGGTACAAAGACGCGGTATTTTATCAAATCTATCCCCGCGCCTTCGCCGACGGCAACGGCGACGGACACGGCGACCTGCGCGGGCTTATCGGCAAACTCGATTATCTACAAGATTTGGGCGTGGACTGCCTATGGATTATGCCAGTCTACGACTCGCCACTCAAAGACGACGGCTACGATGTGCGCGATTACTACAAAATCCACTCCGACTACGGCACGGTCGAGGACTTCGCGGAGTTAATCGAGGAGGCACATGCGCGCGAAATGCGCGTTATAGCGGAGCTGATTATGAACCACACCTCTGAAGAACATCCCTGGTTCGTCGAGGCGCGGCAGTCCCAAGATTCGCCGAAGCGTGATTACTACGTCTGGAGCGACAGCCCTGACAAGTACTCAAAAACGCGCATCATCTTCCTCGATGACGAGGATTCCAATTGGGCTTACGACGAAGTCAGCGGACAGTATTACTGGCATCGCTTCTACTCGCACCAGCCAGATCTGAATTACGACAACCCCCAGATATACGCGGAGATGGAACGGATATTCAAGTTCTGGCTCGATATGGGCATCGACGGTTTTCGCGCCGACGCGGTGCCCTATCTAATCGAGCGCGAGGGCACGAATTGTGAAAATCTGCCCGAAACCCACGAGATTCTCAAGCGCGTCCGCGCCTTCATGGACGTGAACTACGAGGGCAAGGTCTTGCTCGCGGAGGCGAACCAGCCTCCCGAAGATGTGCGCGCCTATTTTGGCGATGGTGACGAATTTCACATGTGTTTTCACTTTCCGGTCATGCCGCGCATCTACATGTCACTAAGACGCGCCGATCGCACCTTCTTGGTGGACATCATTCGCGCCACGCCGGACATCCCTGACAATTGCCAATGGTGTACTTTTCTCCGCTGCCACGACGAACTGACGCTCGAGATGGTCACGCCGGAGGAGCGCGAATGGATGTGGCGAGAATACGCGCCGGTGCCGCGCATGAAGCAAAACTTGGGGATTCGGCGGCGGCTCGCGCCGCTGCTGGATAACGACCAGCGCAAGATTGAGGTCGCGAACTCCATCCTGTTCACGCTCATCGGTTCGCCCATCGTTTACTACGGCGATGAAATCGGCATGGGCGACAACATCTGGCTCCCTGATCGCAACGGGCTGCGCACGCCGATGCAGTGGGACGCGAACGAGAACGCGGGATTCTCCACCGCGGCGGAGTTATACAACCCGGTGATTGATGAGGGAGAATTTTCGTACGAGAAGGTGAACGTCGCGGCAGCGCGAGCGAATCCTGCGTCGCTTTATCACACTATGAAGAAGATGATTCGGGCGCACAAAGAACACCGCGCCTTCGGACGTGGTACCTGTGAATTCATCCTGCCCGAAAACCGCGCGGTGTTATCTTATATTCGTGAATATGAGAACGAGCGTATCTTGGTAATCAACAACTTGTCAGAGGAAAAGCAGACAGCGGAGTTCGATTTAGCCGCGTACGCGGGCGCGGTCCCACACGATATTCTATCAGGCGTGAAACTGCCGATGATTGAGGCTACCGCGTATAAGTTGGCTTTGGAGCCGTACCAGTATTTGTGGTTGGTGGTGTAAGGACGCGAATTAGCAGGGTTGCGAGAATACCAAAAAGGTGTGACGTACTTGCAAGGTATGTCGCACCTCTTTCTATTTGCCCTACAACGGCCACAATATCGGCAAGACCACAATCGTAATCAACATCATCACCACCAGCATCGGCACACCGACTCTGGCGTAATCGCTGAAGCGATAGTTCCCCGCGCCCATCACCAGCGTGTTCGTCGGCGAGGCTACCGGCGTGACGAACGCCATCGAGGTGGCGACCGCGACCGCCATCAGGAAGGCGTGCGGCTGCACACCCAACTTCTGCGCTGTCGCCAGTGCAATCGGCGCGACGAGCACCGCCGTCGCGGTATTAGAGAGAAACTGCGTGAAAATCGCGGTCAACAGGAATATCCCGCCCATCACCGCCAGGGGACCGTAGCTGCCCAGCGCGCTGGTCAAGCCGTGCGCCACCAGGTTGACTATCCCCACCTTCTCCAGCGCGGTGCTCATCGGGAGCATCCCCGCGATTAGCACTACCGATTTCCAGTCCACAGTCTCGTAAGCCTCGTCCATGCTCAGGCAGCCAGTGAGCACGATGACCAGCGCGGCTAACATGCTGGCGGTGGCGATGGAGACGACGTTCGTGACCGCGAGGATCAACATGCCGAGCATCACCGCCAGGGCGATGGGCGCTTTGCGGCGCGCTGGCGCCCCGAGCATCGCCTCTGGGTGTCCCGTCACCACGAAATCGCGGCGTTTTTTGCGCAGCGCCAAAATGTCTTGCCACGAACCCTGTACCAGCAGCGTATCTCCGAAACGCAGTTCCGTCGTTTTCAACTCCAATTGCTCATCCACTCCTGGGCGATTGATGCCCAATACAGTTAGCTTGTACAACGTGCCAAACCGCGTCTCTACCAGCGTCTTGCCCACCAGCGAGGAGCGCGGCGGCAGCAGCACCTCCGCGATGCCGACTTCCTGACTGATGAGGGTGTGCTCATCCTCCGCCTGCGCGGGCTGGACGCCGAGATTCCAGTAGGCGGCGGCGTGTGCTATATCGTTGGTCGCGCCGCGCACGACTAGAATATCATGCGCGCCGATGACCGTCTCCGCGTGGGGGACTATCGGCTCGACCGTCTCCGATTGGAGCACGAACCGCTGTTTGCCCAGCTTGACGAGTTGCTTCGCTGCCGGCGCGGGGAGAATGCCCAACACCATCACTTGAAAATCCTGGCTCAACTGCGCCGCTGCGATGCTCTTGCCCACTAATTCTGATTCGCGGCGTACGCGCAGGCGAAAGAGATTGTCGGGCAGTTTGTAGAGCGCAAGCAGTTCTTCGGGCGTCTCGACGCGCTGCACCTCTGATTTGGGCTGATTGTCGGGCAGGAGATACCGCGCCACTAATAGCATGAACGCGGTGCCGGTGACGATGAGGATCGCGCCGACGGGGGTGTAGTCGAAGAAACCGAAGGGCGACAGGTCTTGTTCGCGCAATAGGTCGCTCACGATGAGGTTCGGCGGGGTGCCGATGAGGGTCGCCGCGCCACCCAACGAGCCGCCGAAAGCGAGGGGAATGAGCAGTTTCGCGGGGCTGGTTTTCGCGCTGCGCGCCAGGCTGATAATCGCGGGGAGCAGCACCGCAACGGTGCCGGTGTTGCTCATGAAGCCGGAGAGTATCGCCACCGAAATCATGATCACGGCGATGAGCCGCGTCTCGCTCGTTCCGGCGATGACGAGGATGCGCCGCCCAATCGCGCCTGCCAGTCCGGTTTGCATCAGCGCACCGCCGACGACGAACAGCGCGACGATGGTGAGCACCGCGGAGTTGGAGAAGCCCGCGAGTGCCTCTTGGGTGGTGAGCAAACCGGTGAGCATGAGCGCGACGACGACACTGAGCGCGACGACGTCGACGCGCAACCATTCGGTGATGAAGAGGATGATGGCGAAGATTAAAATGATCAGGGCGTATAGCATGTGGGTGGTCATGGTTCTAATTAGGACGCGGATTAACGCGAATACACGCGGATTTTGTGGTGGTCAAGTTCGTAAATCAATAAACTTACTTACCCAGCGTCCAATCTCCCTGGATGCGCCGCGTGACGCGCCAGTTGAATTCTTCCGGTGATAAGTCGGGGTGCTTCTCCCGCTCGTCGGCGCGAATGGCGTCAAGCACGAATTGGTATGCTTGAAACGCTAGTTCCAGCCGCTGCGCGGGGGTCATGGCGCGCCAGATTGCGACTTGCTGGGGGTCGAGTTTGCCTAGTCGCTGTCGTA
>CAZSIG010000418.1:0-4107 GCA_964606195.1 uncultured Anaerolineales bacterium | reverse complement strand
TTTTTCTTCTCTTCAGCCATATCTCCTCCTAGCAATTCAAAATTCGCGAAGCTAAAGCGCACCCGTAAAGGGTGCGCTTAATTTTAGCACATAACGAACGTATGAACAAAGAAAGCCCCCGCGCGCCGCGCGGGGGCTTTTTCATCGCTCGTAAAGCTTACCGTCCCACTGACAGGGATACATCGTCTATGAACATCTTGGAAATCGCGCCGCTGCTGCCGTTGTTGTTGAAGACCTTGAAAGCGATACGGATGGTATGACCGCGCCAATGCCAAATGTCGTATTGGTGTCGCGTCCATTCTCGCGTGTCAGCAATCATCGGGGGAATAATCCACTCCAAGTGATTACCGTTCGTATCCTGCAACTCCACCGCCATCTGGTCAATCGGATAGATGTCAAGTGAGAGTGGATAGTACACGAATTCCAACGTCGCGGTGATAATGTCCGCATCGAGCACCACATCTTGATAGATACATGACCAACCGTAATTGTCGTGCATCATATCTTCATTGCCCAGTCGCAGCGCGTAACTGCCCTCATAGACAGGCTCCGTTTCATCGAATCCCACACCGGTGACGCGCACCGCGGGGATTTCAGTACTACAAGCCGCCCAGTCATTCGAGGGATCAAGTTCCTGTTCCAAACCGCCGTTGCGAATGTACTCGTAGACAACGTCCGGCGTATCGGATGGGGTTGGAGTGTCAGTCGCCGTAGGTGTCGCGGTCGGTGTCGGTGTTATCGTATCGGTCAGCGTCGGCGTGGCAGTCGGCGTATCACTTGGTACCGAAGGATCAGGTGTATCGGTCGCGGTCGGCGTACTGGTTGGAGTGTTGGTCGGCGTATCGGTTGGTGTGATAGTTGGAACGCCCGGGTCGGAACCGGCGTAATTCTTGAACAGTATCGGCAAGTACAGCTTGTGAATCCACCGTAGGGTTGTAGTTGCTATGCTGGTGTTGTTATCGTAGGTCAACTCGGCAGAGGTCGTCGTGATGTACGCCGTGTTCGTGAAATAGCGCAACGGTGCGGGATAGCCCTGTATCTTGCCAGACGGCGCGGGATAGGCAACCAGATAGAACACCCCTTCCGTCTCGCTGGGCCAAGTACCCAGATTCCACTCGAACAAGGTTGAATCGTGGAAATCAGTCTGTACGTTGGTCGGCGCGAAATCTACAGGTTCGACGTAGTAATCCTTAATGCTCGCCTCCAGCACATCAGCTAACTCCACGTTATCGGCGGGTAAGTTGCCGCGATTGCCGAAAGTGATGGTGTAGGTGATGTAGACATCGCGCCCCACCACGTAGCGATCCGCACCCCTTTTCTCCACAAATAGGTCCGCTATCCACACTGCCTCCACGCTCGCCTCCGCCGTGTTGTTAGTCTCGTCAGGGTCAGCAGTGCTCGCGCCGATCTCCGCGCGATTCACCAGTATAGCACCATCCATAACCTGGTCGCTCACCTCTACCACTATCTCGAAAGTGCGCGTCCGATTCGCCGCGAAGGAACTAATCTGCCACTGCAATGTCCCCGCGGGGTTCTCTGTGACCTCCATACCACTCGTATCGGTCACGTAGCTCGCCCACGCGGGCAGCGTATCGATGATAACCAGATTCTCCGCGTAGTCGGGACCATTGTTGCCGTAGGTGATCGTGTAGGTCAATCGCTGCCCCGCGAAGACCGTGCTGCCGTTCGCGCTCTTGTTAATGAACAAATCAGCTTGATTGCCGTCGGCAACGACGACGGTAGTCGCAGTATCGGTGTTGTTAGTCGCATTGGAGTCGGCTGTGACCGCGTCAATCTCTACCGCGTTGATTAGTGAGTCACCGGGGTTCGCGTCAGGCGCCACAGTCGCGGCGATGGTGAATGAATAGGTGTCGCCGGCGTCAAGAGTCCCCACATTGCAAACCACCTGCGCGCCTTGCAAACTGCATCCGCCCATGTTGGAATTGTAGGTCACGTCAGCGGGCAAGGTGTCGGTGATAACCGCGCCCAGTGCCGCGTCAGGTCCCGCGTTAGTGTAGTAGACTGTGTACACGATCTGCTCGCCGGGCTCCGCCCACGCGGGTGCGGTCTTGCTGATAACCAAGTCCGCGAGGTTCTCGCCGGTAATAGTTACGGTAGTCGTCACAGTCTCCATGTCGTGTGTCGGTTCAGGGTCAGGAGTATCCGAGCCAATCTCTATCGTGTTGGTCAGAACATCTCCCTCCTGTGCGCTCGCCGAGACGGTCGCGGTGATGGTCAAGAACTCGCTGTAATCGAGTGCCCAATCACCCATATCACAGACCACGCGGTGTTCGCTCGCTTGATAAGCGCAATGAGTAGGATCGGAGTTGGCATCGTAGCTCACCTCCGCGGGCAATGTATCGGTAATGACTACGCCCTCTGCCGTGTCGGGGCCGTGGTTGGCATAGACTACGACATAAGCTATCTGCTCGCCGGGCTGCGCGGTCGCCGGCGCGCTCTTGCTGACGAACAAGTCTGCCTGGCTGGGTACAATGATAGTCGTCGCGGTAGCGGTATTGCTTTCAAGATAGGGATCATCGGTGTCGGAGCCAATCGTCACCGCGTTAGTCAGCGTATCACCGTTGCTCAGAGTGTCAGAGACGATCACGCTGATGGTAAAAGAGCTGCTCTCGCTCGCGGTTATAGTACCAATATTACAAGCCAAGTCCGCGCCTTGCGGGCTGCACCCGCCAGTATCGGATTCGTAAGCTACGCCAGCGGGTAAGGTGTCGGTAATAACGACGTTCTCCGCCGCGTCAGGTCCCGCGTTCTCATAGGCGATGGTGTAAGTCATTCGTTCGCCGGGCTTGACGTTAGCCAGCGCGGTCTTGCTCACACTCAAATCAGCCTGCGCGGTCTCAACTTCTGTAGTCGCGATGGCGATGTTATTGCTGTCGTCAGGATCAAGCGTGTCCGAGCTGATCTCCGCCGTGTTCGTCAGAATATCGCCATCGGCGACAGTGACCGCGACTGTCGCGGTGATCGCCACCGTGCCAGTATAGCCGCTCTCGAATGTGCCAAGCTCACAAACCAAGTTCGCGCCTGTCAGAACACACCCACCATCGCTCAGCTTGTAAGATACATCAGCGGGTAAGGTGTCGGTAATCACCACGTTCTCCGCCGCGTAAGGTCCCGCGTTGTTGTAAGCAATCGTGTAAACTATCTGGTCTCCTGGCGCAGCACTAGTTGGCGCGGTCTTGTCGATACTAACATTAGCCTCCGGTATCTCAATTACGCTCGTCGCGGTTGCCGCGTTATTGCCATCATCAGGATCAAGCGTATCTGAACTGATCTGCACCGTATTAGTTAGCACATCACCCTCAGCCGCGTCAGCCGCTACGGTGGTACTGATGGTAAAGGTCGCGCTGAACGCCTCAGCCAAAGAGCCGACATCGCAAACCAGCGCGTGTTCGGGCTGTTGATACGTACATCCCCCCGTATTGGAATTGTAAGTCACATCCGCAGGCAATACATCGGTGATCACCGCGTTATCCGCCATGTTCGGTCCCCCGTTCGTGACGGTGATGACGTATTCCAAATATCCCCCCGGATTGACGACACTCGGCGCGGTCTTGCTCACGCCGACATCGGCGCGGAGCAGCACAACCGTGGTCTCCACCATATCGGAGTTATCACTCGGATCGTCGCCTGTGGTGGTAGTACTCACCTCGACTTCGTTGATCAGCGTTTCTCCTTCGTCCGCATCATTTGACACGGTCGCGTCGATGGTGAACGAATCGCTGCCGCCGCCGGCTGCCCAAGCACCGAAGTTACAGATCAGGAGATGCTCGTTGGGCTGATAGGCGCAACTAGTGCCCGTATCCGCGACGTAGGTCACGCTGACCGGCAAAGTATCGGTGATGATCATATTTCGCGCCGCGCCCGGTCCGGCATTGGTGTAGTAGATGGTGTAACTTATCGCCGCGTCGGGGTTGATGGTCGCGGGTCCGGTTTTACTAATGGCAACATCAGTCTCCAACTGCGGACCGATAGTCACCACCCCATCCCTCATGCTTAGTTCACCCGGCACCACCGCGGTATCGCTCTCGAAAACGAGCGGGGTTTCTCCCTCCAAGCCGGTAGAAGTGAAATGAATGACCGCGATGT
>CAZSIG010000417.1:0-4113 GCA_964606195.1 uncultured Anaerolineales bacterium | reverse complement strand
GGCTTTACGCCTGCGCTGACTACGCCAAATGCACAAGTTATTTGCGCACCATTCCATAGTAAGAGTACGACAGGCTGCGCCATTTCCCTCGTTTGCCTTCGTTGGCAAAAAGAAATATAATTCCCATATATTTGACATATATCTAAGACACTCCAGGGAATTCCCTGGTTATAAAATATAATGCGAAGGAGTACGATTAATGGCAAAAGATAAGTACGCTGACCTATTTTTCGAAACTGACGTCGCGGCACTCGACGCGGAATTGGACGAGATTATTCGCTTGGAAAACGAACGGCAACGCCGTAGGATAATCCTGATCCCTTCAGAGAGCTACGCGCCGCAGCCCGTGCGTGAGGCACTTGGTTCAGTTTTCACAAACATTTACGCTGAGGGGTATCCCCCGTTGCGGATGACGCGCGATGATGAGGAGCAGATCCTCGATTTCGCGCATCAGTTGGTTTATTATCGGCGGTACGCCGACCGGCGCTTTTACAAGGGCGCGGATTACGTGCATTTCGTGGAGACGCTCGCCCAGCGCCGCGCCGCGCAGTGCTTCGCCACCGATAGGACTTCCGCCGATGACCTCTACGTCAATGTGCAGGCGTTATCCGGCGCGGCGGCGAACCTCGCGGTCTACGACGCGCTGATGGAGCCGGGCGATACGCTGATGGGATTAGACCTATTTCAGGGGGGACACCTCACGCACGGCAGTGAGTTTAATGTCTCCGGAAAGCGGTATCAAGTAGTCTCCTACAGCGTAGATCCGAAAACCGAGAGATTGGACTACGACCAGATCATGGAACTCGCGCTGGAGAGCAAGCCAAAGGTGATCGTCGCGGGTTATACTTCCTATCCTTGGGCGCCGAATTGGGAAAAATTCCGCGAGATCGCCGACGCGTGTGGCGCATATTTGATGGCGGATATTTCGCACCCCGCGGGGATGACTATCGCGGGCTATTACCCCAACCCGATCGACTACGTGGACGTAGCGACCTTCACCACTCACAAAACGCTCTGCGGGCCACGCGGCGCGGTGATTATGACCCCTAACGAAGATTTGGGCGACGATATCGATATGGCGATCTTCCCCGGTGAGCAGGGAGGACCGCACACCAACAAATTCGCGGCGATGGCGATGGCGTTCAAGATCGCGCAGACGGAGGCGTTCAAGGATTTGCAACAGCGCATCGTGGAAAACGCGCAGGCGTTGGCGAAAGGGTTGACCGATCGCGGTTTGCGTCTGGCTTACGGCGGCACCGACACGCATTTGATGCTGCTCGATCTCAAATCGGTCGAATCGCCGACCGGCTACCCGCTGTATGGCGAATTGGCGGTGCGCGTGTTGGAGCTTGCGGGCATAGTTGCCAACAAAAACACCATTCCGGGCGACCCGGAGACCGCGGTCGGCACCGGTGTGCGTTTCGGTACGCCGTGGGTCACCCAGCGCGGCATGACGGTCGAGCAGATGGACGAATTGGCGGATTTGATACACCGCGTAGTGACTAATCTGCATCCCTTCTATTATGAGGGATTGATCGGCACCCTGCCGCGCGGTAAGATGGATCTTGATATCTTGGAGGGCGCGAAGCGAGATGTGGATAAACTGGCGGCAACATTGATACATGAGGGCGGCGCGGTAGAAGAACACGATTATCCACACTTCCCGATAATGCCGGAGAATCCGCAACCGAAGCAGCCCGTTTTGGTAGATACCAGCAGCTTGCCCAAGTTCGGAGGACTGAACGCGGCACATGCGGAGTGCGCGCTGTTTGACCGCAGCGATATGGGGATTTTGAAAGTTGGGCGTGGGCGGGCGTACGCGCTTCTGCAGGAGTCATGTACCGCTGATCTCTCCGCGGTGCATGAGGGGCAGTTGGCGCGGTCGTTCATGCTGAACAAAGATGGGAAATTGCTCGATGACATAGTGATCCTACGCGATGAGAACGACAAGCGCGGGCGTGCCTCTTTCTTCGTGTTGACCAATCCCGAAAACACGGAATACATGAAGGCATGGCTGCGCGGTCTAGCCGATGGGTATATCTTGTTCGACAATGAGGATGTTTTCCGCAAGGTGCAGGGTCCCGCGACGGTCGAGGATTTCTCTGCAGCAGGGTGGATGTCGCTGGAATTGTACGGTCCGCAGTCTTGGGAGACGCTGAAAAAGGTGATGCCGAGCGCGCCCGATTTGGCAGAGAACTCCTGCGCGATGGTCGATGGCGCGGTCGTAGCTCGCGGTTCGGATGACTTGTTGCTGCATGTGTTGCTCATGGCGCCAGAGGCTAAGGCGCGCGAATTGTGGGAGGCGTTTGAGAAGACGGGAGTGGAGGTGGCGACACCTGTAACTAGGGCGAAGTTACGCGAGGACGCGGGTTGGCCGGTCTATGATGGTGATGAGCGACCCGCGCCGGTAGACTTGTACGAAAAAGTGCCCGCGTTGTTCAATCTTAATAAGCCCTATTTTGTAGGACAGGCGCATCTGGCGAGCAAGCGACAGCCGTCGAACTTGCCGGAGTTCGCGGAGCCGCAACCCGCGGAGGAGTTGAAACGCACGCCGTTGTACGAGGCGCACAAGAAGCTGACGAAGCGGATCGTGCCGTTCGCGGGTTGGGAAATGCCGGTGTGGTATACCTCTAATCTGGAGGAGCACAAGGCGGTGCGCAGCGGCGCGGGGGTGTTCGACGTGATGCACATGGGCGCGTTCGAGGTGGCGGGGCCATACGCGACCTCGTTCTTGGACGTGGTTACGAGTAACTACGTGCGCTGGCTGGATGATTTGCAATCTCATTACACTTACTTGTTCGATCCTGATGGCAACGTGATCGATGATCTGATGATCTACAAACGCAATGATGAACTCTATCTGGTCGTGGTCAACGCGGCGAACGAGGATAAGGATTGGGCGTGGTTAAACGCGGTCAATAATCGCGAGGTGGTGATCGATAGGGAACATACCGGACGAATGCCGGAGCAGCGCGCCATTCTGCGAAACCTGAAGGATCCGAAAGAGGGCGATCGGCGTAAACAAGATATGGCATTGCAAGGTCCCGCGTCATTGACAGTGTTGCAGCGGCTGGCTGATGATAGGGCGAAGAAATTGGCTCTGGCGCGCGTTAGCCGAACGGATCTGATTGAGATTACGCTTTCAGGCATCGAGTTGGTGATCGCGCGAACGGGCTACACTGGTGAGGATTGGGGCTATGAGATTTTCGTTCATCCCGACCAGGCGGAGGAGCTTTGGAACCTGCTGCTGGAGCGCGGCGCGGATTTGGGAGTGAAACCGGCGGGCTTGGCAGCGCGAGATTCCACGCGTATGGAAGCGGGACTGCCACTTTATGGTCACGAACTCGCGGGGCAATTCAATATCTCCCCGACTGAAGCGGGGTTTGCAGGCTATGTGAAGTTCCATAAGCCATACTTCATCGGGCGCCGCCCTTACGTGGATAAGTACAAGGATGGAACGAATATGGAGGTGGTGCGGTTCCGAATGAACGAGACCGGTATTCGCGTGCCACATACTGGACAGCCGGTGGTGAATAAGCGCGGGCAGTATATCGGTTGGGTGACGAGCTGCGCGATCGATACAGCCGGTAGGTTGATTGGATTGGCGTACATAGATAAACGCTATCACCGCGTCGGTGAGCAGATCGCGGTCTTCCCCGTACCAGAAAAGGATAAGAAGGGAGTAAGCAAGCTGGCAATCGGAGAGGCGAAACTGGGCGACAAGCTGTTGCTGGAAAACTGGGCGACGGTGTTGACGCGATTTATCGAAGATGAGGAATGGGAGGAGATTCGGGTGGCGGCGCGAGAGTAATAGTTTCGCATAGTAAGATTAAAAAAGGTGCGGCGCACTTTCGAGGTGTGCCGCACCTTTTTAATATGGGAAATAGCATAATTTTACCGCCGAGGGCGCGGAGCGCGCAGAGTTTTCCGGGTAATTTTTCATCGCGCCGCGAACATGACTTTTAATGAACACTTATGACTGTGTATAACAATCACCAAAAAATCTCTTATAATACTCTCCGCGTCCGCTGCGCTCTCGGCGGTAAGTTATAGTACGATTTTGCGTAAGTCCTATATAGGAAATAGCATAATTTTACCGCCGAGGGCGCGGAG
>CAZSIG010000416.1:1521-4115 GCA_964606195.1 uncultured Anaerolineales bacterium | reverse complement strand
TACAACTCGCGAAACCGCGTCACCAGAAACTCGCGGTACTCATTATAATCCATCTTAGTACGTTCCCACCGCTCCTTTTGCCCATTGAGTTTCTCAATGTGTTCTTCATAATTGATCGCGTCTAAGTATGGTGGAGAGGTAAACGCGAGAATTATTGCATGGTCAGGTATTGAACGCATGACTTCCAAACATTCACCTTGTATGATTTTTCCTCTACCTACTATAAACTCACTGAATTTTTGCATGATTACTTTCCATTTGCTATCCTAACTCCCCCCATCTCCACCAGCGCGCGCCGCGCTGGGTGATAGAAAGCCAGCACCATATCCGCGCGCGGTACGCCTGCTGCCATCAATTTCTCCGCGATACCCGCTCCCGTCCAATCAAGCTTCTACTATCCATCTACAAATTGCTGTACCGTTCTATGTTCGCGATTTCAATTAAGACATCATAAAGGGTTGGTTCATCAGCCTCTTGCACATCATGTGCACTATGTCTGTGATGAGGGAATGTCAAAATATGCTTGTGGTGCGGCGCGTTATCATAGCGAAAAATCATTGTCTGATTGGCATCCATGTAATGATATCGGTATTTGACTTTATTCGCTATATCTGTATTTTTAACCTCTACGAACTCAAGTCGATATCCATTCGTAAATGTTATTGTTCCACCGATATATCCTTGTTTGGTGTTATAGATTTTCTTCCGTAGTGAATACGAGCGAATATTTGGAAAGGTTTGAATCACGCTTTCTATCTGGACAAAATACGCGGTTATCATTGAAGTGCTACCAACTGCCTTTCGTTATCACACCACATTTCGTATAGCCCCGCCCAAATCACATAATCTTCGCGGTCATCGGTGTTACCTTCACAGAACTGTTTATAGAAATCTTTGCTGGTACGCTGGTATTTTTCCTCAAACTCTTTCAGGTCGAGACGTAGATTAAGACTGGCTTTGTTCAATTCCGCGATTTGATAGGCGATAATATTTTGGGCAAGGGTCTCTTGGTCGGGATACAACTCAAACACCTTCCTCAATCGCCGCGCAGTTTGTGGTTTTATATTCAAGTGTAATTCTAACATCTGTTCCTCCCAATGAAAAGTTTACATCGCTGCAAACTGTATCAAGACACGCGCCTCAAAAACTCCTCCACCCGCGTCGCGGTCGGCAGCGCGGGGATAGCACCGCGTTCAGTAGTAGTGATCGCCCCGACCGCGCAGGCGTAACGGCACACTTCACGCAAACGCGCTTCATCTTCAACCGCTTGGGGATTCTCGACCAGTCCCTTGAGCAACCCCGCGACGAAGCCGTCGCCCGCGCCGGTGGTATCCACCGCTTGCACCGCGAAGCCAGGCACCGCGCCCGAAAATTCGGGAGTGACATAATGACAGCCATCCTTGCCGCGCGTGACGATCATCAACTGCAAGTTAGGGTGCCATAGCTCGCGCGTCGCCGCGTCTATATCTCCCTCGATGCCGGTCAGGAAAACCAATTCCTCCTCGCTGACCTTGACCAACTGCGCGAGCTGCCAGCCCAACATCATCCCCTCTTTAGCCGCGCTCGCGCCGTCCCACAGATTGAGCCGCAGGTTGGGGTCGTAGGAGATCAGCGCGCCCGCGTCTCTAGCTGCCTTGACGGCGCGCAGCGTCGCGCTGCGGACCGGTTCGGCGATCAGGCTGATAGAACCATAGTGGAAAATTCTCGCACCTTCGATATACGCGGTGTCCACCTCATCAGGGGTGTACAGCATGTCCGCGCTGGGGTGGCGATAGAACATGAATTCGCGCTCGCCATCGGCGTGCAGCGATACGAACGCCAGCGCGGTGCGCGCTTCGGCGGAGTAGTGGAGCGCGGCGGTATCCACGCCGACCTCCTCCAGCGTCTGCGCGAGGAAGTGCCCGAAGGCGTCGTCACCCACTTTGCCCATGAACCCCGCGGATACGCCCAATTTAGCCAGCCCCGCCGCGACGTTGGCGGGCGCGCCGCCGGGGGCTTTCTTGAACGCCGGCGCCTCGATGAGCGTGACACCGGAGACGGTGGGGACGAAATCAATCAATAATTCGCCGAGAGTAATTACATCGACCATGTTTGCACCTCCAATGGAACGCAGACTTTCCTGATTTAACTGATTTATGCTGATTTTTGTACTTTTAACCAACAAGAACCGCGTTACATTCCAGAAAATCCGCGAAAAATCAGGTCAATCAGCGTTATCCGCGTTCAATTCACTTCTGCATCAACCACATCAGTTGATAAGGTTGCAGAGTATACTTCTTGCCCATACTGACCGTTTCCGCGCTGATTAAATCGCGCATCTTCATCTTCATGCCATAAGTGCGAAACCGCACCATGTCTATCTGCTGCGGATGTTCTGAAAAATTCGCGAGTACCAGTAATCCTTGATAATCTTGCCAGTGAATGTATCCCAAAACGTTGGGGTGCGCGGTCTCCAGAAACTGCGTCTTGTTGCCCGCGAAGACGGGGTGACTCTTGCGAATATTGATCATCCGTGTCAGCGGTTGGAAAACGCGCCCCGCGATGCTCTCCGCGTCATGCCGCCGCGCCGCGCGCTCCCAATCGAAGTAGGGGCG
>CAZSIG010000416.1:0-1421 GCA_964606195.1 uncultured Anaerolineales bacterium | reverse complement strand
GAAATCGCCGGTGTAAAACTTGTTCAAAAATTGCCGATGCTCAAAGGGGTTCATCCAGAGCGTCTTGGCGTCCTCATCCGCGAAGCTCCAGCCGATGTCGTCGTGCACCCGCACGTAGTTGACCCACGCGCATTTATTGGGAATGCGGAAGCGGTGCTGCATGGCATATTTGAGTAACTTGACCTCGCGAGTAGCCAACGCCTCCCAGAGCAGCGCCATCAAGGTGGGATTGTAAGACAAATCACATTCATAACCGGCGCGGTCGCCGACGCCGAAATATTTTATCACGTTATCGGGGTGCACAATCGCTTCTGATTTGAACTCCAGCGCGGGCGCGGCGATCTCCACCAGCGCGTTGAACGCCTGAATGATGGTGTGTACCTGCGGCAAATTCTCACAGTTTGTCCCCAATTCCTTCCACACGAAGGGCACGGCATCGAGGCGCAAAAACTCGACGCCCTGATTAGCCAAAAAGAGCATCTCGCCCAACATGGCGTCAAAGACCGCGGGGTTCGCGTATTTCAAATCCCACTGGAAGGGGTTGAAGGTCGTCCAGACCCAGCGGTCGATTTCGGGGCGGTAGGTGAAGTTGCCCGGCGCGTGCTCCGGAAAAATCTCGCGGAGATGTTTCTCGTACTGGTCAGGCAGCGTGCGGTCCGGGAACATGAGGAAGTAATCTTGATAATCCTCGTCGCCCGCCAGCGCGTTTTGCGCCCACTCGTGTTCGTCGCTGGTGTGATTAAACACGAAATCGAGCACCATACTGATGCCGTTCTCCCGCAGCGCGGTCGCCAGATCGCGCAGGTCTGCCATCGTTCCCAGCGCGGGATTAACCGCGCGGTAGCTGCTAACCGCGTAGCCGCCGTCGCTAATCGCGGGTACTTCGAAGAGCGGCATCAGATGCAAATAGGTCAATCCCAACTCCTTGAAGTAGGGGATTTTCTCCTTCACGCCCGCCAGATCACCGGCGAACAGATCGACGTAGCAGACTCCGCCGACCATCCGCTCCGATTGGAACCAGAGCGGGTCGGCTTCGCGCCGCGCATCTAGTTTCTTCAATTCCGCGTCGCGCTCGATGTAAAACTTAACTACGGTTTGTAAGATGACCTCAAGGTGGTAGAAAAAGGAGTAGTAGGTGCCGTATAGTTCCATCAAAAACTCGAAGGCTTCGGGGAAGTATCGATCCATCCGCTGCCAGAACAGCTCTCGCTCGCGCGGTTCAGCAGCCTCTAATAGCGGTTCGAAGCGCGGGCGCAGGCGTCTAAGTGATTTGTTCGCTTTACGCATCATTGATTTGTCCATGTGGTTGCTCCTTTAAGAAATAGAACGCGGATTTCCCTGATTTAACTGATTAACGCGGATTTTTAGTAGTGGTTAAATGGTAAGTGATAGTTAAAATGCTAACTATTCAACCACCAAGG
>CAZSIG010000415.1:0-4118 GCA_964606195.1 uncultured Anaerolineales bacterium | reverse complement strand
TCTGCGCTCTCCGCGCCCTCGGCGGTGAAATTATTATGAACTTGCGTAAGTCCTAAGTCGTTTATCCCACGAATCCGCGTTGTCCCCTTTTCTTTAGATAGCGCGCGGTTTGCCCATTTCAGGGAAGTGTAATACAATCTGCTAGAAAGATGACACACGGGGGATTGCGCCCTGTGATATTTTTTCGCGTTATTTCAGGACGCGATCCTCATAGCGTCCCGCTCAGCAAATAGGAGAAGAATGGCACCGGTAGTATCCTTCGTGGGCAAATCTGGTTCGGGCAAAACGACGTTGTTAGAAAATCTCATCTCCGAATTGAAAAGGAGAGGCTATCGCGTCGCGGTGGTAAAACACCATCTGCACGATTTTGAAGTCGATAAGCCGGGCAAGGATTCGTGGCGATATATGCAAGCGGGTAGCGATGTCGCGGTCATTGCCGCGCCCCACAAGTTGGCGATGGTCAAACGGCTGGACGCGGAGATGTCACCGGAGGAGATCGCCGCGCTGTTCCCCGACGTGGATATCGTCTTAGCCGAGGGATACAAGAGCGGGGCGCGGTATAAGATAGAGGTAGTTCGCCGCGCCAATAGCGCGCAATTAGTTTGCGCCGCGCCAGAACTGCTCGCGCTCGTCACCGACATGAACTTCGCGGTGAGTGTTCCTCACTTCGCATTGGATGATACAACCGGAATAGCGAACTTTCTGGAGAAGAAATTTTTACCCCGGGAGTGAATTATGAGAGATATACAAGACATAGTTATCACCGTACTAATAATATTTTTGCTACTGATGTGCTGTTTCTGCACCGGATTGACGATGCAATTAGCCTGGCGCGCGGGCACCTCCGTTTCGCCCCCCGTACAGCCCACACCGACCGATTTTTGGAACGTGCAGTAGGATAGCGGAAAGAGTGCAACCATGAAAGAAGTGGATTTGATCCTAAGTGATGGCGTAGTGGTGACTATGGATGATAATGATCATCTGTATAATCACGGCGCGGTGGCGATCGCCGATGCCCAGATCGTCGCGGTAGGTGAGGACGCGGAGATCACCGCGCGGTATCACGCCGCGGAGGTGATCGACTGCCGCGGCAAAGTGATTATCCCCGGCTTGGTCAACACGCACACTCATGTGCCGATGACGCTGCTGCGCGGTTTAGCCGATGATTTGCGATTAGATGTCTGGCTGCATGGTTACATCATACCAGTGGAAAAGGAATTCGTCAACGAAGACTTTTGCTATTACGGTACCCTGCTGGGGAGTATCGAGATGATTCGCGGGGGCGTGACCTGCTTTGCAGATATGTACTATTATGAGGACAGCATCGCGCAGGCAGCCGCTGAAGCGGGAATTCGCGCCGTGTGTGCCGAGACGATCATGAAACTCCCCACTCCCGATTCGCCATCTTACGACCAGACTTTGGAATATTGCGCGCAATACATCGAAAAGTGGCGCAATCACGAATTGGTCGTCCCCGCGTTGGGTCCGCATTCTGTATATATGAACACAGAGGACAGTCTCCGCGAGGTAGCCGCGATGGCGCGGCATTACCAGGTGCCGATTTTGACTCATGCCTCTGAGACGGAGTTAGAAGTGGTACAGAGCCGCGAGCTTTTCGGGTATACGCCGCCGATGTGGTTCGATCGTTGCGGCATATTCGATGTTCATACGCTCGTCGCGCATGGTGTCGCGCTGACCACCGATGACATGATGTTGCTGCGCGAGAAGAACGTGGGAGTTACGCATAATCCCACCAGTAACCTGAAACTCGCCAGCGGCATCGCTGATGTGCAGAAGATGCGCGAACAGGGAGTGACGGTTTGTATCGGAACGGATGGCTGTTCCAGTAATAACGATCTGGATATGTTCGAGGAGCTGCGGCTCGCCGCGCTGCTCTCTAAGGGGATGCGCCGCGACCCTACGGCGATTCCGGCGCGTACCGCCTTCGCGATGGCGACAATCGAGGGCGCTCGCGCGTTAGGGATAGGGGAGATGGTTGGCTCGCTGGAGTCGGGCAAGCGTGCGGACATCGCGGTGCTGGATTTTGAGCGAACACATCTTATCCCGCGTTTTGAACTGACGGATGACAATGTTTATTCTCATCTGGTCTACGTCGCGAAGGGGAGCGATGTAGTTCATACCATAGTGAATGGCAAATTAGTGATGCGCAACCGCGAGGTTTTGAGCGCGAATGAAAAAGAGGTATTGAGCTGGGCACGCGATATAGCAAAAAATATCAACGTCTTCTTGAGCGAGCGACAGGAGGATTTAGTAGCCAAACTAGCAATGTTAGGCGGTGTTGAACAGGAGGAGACTTACGAAGTACAGATTAAGCTGCCACTGCGCGATAGGGACCCGGTACGCATGGAGGAGTTTCTGAATAACAGGTTCGCCGCTGTTCCCACCCTACAGGTTGTAAAGCATAGCGAACGGTATCAATATGATACCTATTTCGTATTCGAAAATGGGTCTAAGGGGATTATCAGATACCGCGAAGACCAAATCATCGAGGGGCCGGCAGAGCCTGCTACAGATGAGAAAACTAATAGAGAAACAGAGTTTTTGAAACCGAGCTATTCCCTAACGCTGGTCGAGCCACCGCAGGAGATGGAACATCAACACACGGTCATCTTGTCGCGCGGTCGTTTCACCACATCGGTATTTCATTCCTTGCGCTTCTACCGCGAATATTTCCGCCCCGACGAAATACGCGAAGTGAATAAGCGGCGGTGGCGGTGGCGCGTGCAGTACAAAGGGGTAGAATTCGCCCTCAATATAGATCTGTTAACCGCGTCGGAACAGAGTACGCCATATCTGGAGATTAAGAGCCGCACCTGGTCTAAACAAGACGCGATAGATAAAGCTAACTTGCTGGTAGAACTGCTGACGATATTCGGATTGTCTCCCGAAAACGCGGTCAAGAGTGACTATGGGATGTTGATTAGCACAAGTTAGAGATGAAGCGAGATCATTACGAATAGGATAGGGCTTACGCAAATCATGTAGTAATTAACCGCAGAGAGCGTAGAGAACGCGGGGCTTTGCCCAAAGTTTTGTTTTGCATTCCGTATACGCGTTCATACGCAATCATTAAAAGTCACATTTTTTAGGTGGTCAAAATGATGTAAAAAACTCTGCGCTCTCCGCGTTCTCGGTGGTAAAAATACAGCGAAGTTGCGTAAGTTCTATAGAATAAGAGAATTGGAGAGTGATATTATCAATATGGAGGCTGTAGGAGTACAATTTAGATCCGCGTCAAAGATATATTATTTTGACGCGGGTAATATCCCGGACTTGCAAAAAGGGGACCAGGTTATCGTCCAAACAACGCGCGGTATGGAATTAGGCTACGTAGTAACGATTCCCGACAAATCAGATTTAAAAAATTTCTCACATCGTTTGAGACCGATAACGCGTCGGGCTACGCCACATGATCGGCTACAGACAGAATATTTCATAATGCAAGAGCCTAAAGCGTTACGGAAATGTCGCGATTTAATCAAGAAGAGAAACGTCGCGGTTAAAATTATCGGAGCCGAATATAATTTTAATGGAAGACGCTTAACTTTCTATTATCGCGCGCGCAAAAAGGTAAGAACCAATAAAATCACCGAAGAACTAGCCGATATGTTTGGTGCAGAGATAGAGATGCGCGCCATTGGGGAACGCGATTGCGCCAAACAGCTCGGAGGAATCGGCACCTGTGGTCGCCCGCTCTGTTGCCGATCATGGCTTACATCATTCAACCCGGTGTCGATCAAGAAGGCAAAACTCCAAAATTTGTCATTGAGTCCCATGGATATCGCGGGGGTATGTGGGCGTCTACTCTGCTGCTTGAACTACGAAAGCGATTTTTATGAGAAGGTACAAAAGCAAATGCCGCGCAACGGGGCACGATTGCGTACGCCATACGGCGTCGGTGAAGTTATCGAGCAGAATATGCTGAAAGAATCGGTACAGGTGAAACTGGACGATACCACCGTGGTAGAGGTAACGTTGGAGGAATTGGAACAAGCCGCGAAAGAACAACCAGAGAGAAAAGAGAGGGACGAGAGGAGAGAACGAAGAGCCTCATCCTCATCGCGGCGGTCTAAATCGCGGCGCAGGAGAAAGAGACG
>CAZSIG010000414.1:0-4126 GCA_964606195.1 uncultured Anaerolineales bacterium | reverse complement strand
AATCCGCGCCAATCCGCGTTAATCCGCGTCCCATTGCTCCTGCTCCCTCATTGCGCCGTTGTGTTTCCCCGCGCTCCCTAGACCCGAAGGGTTTAAGAAAACCCTTCGGGTCTCGATTTAAGCAGGATTACCGCGCGGCAGCGTGAAATAAAACGTCGCGCCCGCGCCCACCTCCGACTCTACCCACATACGCCCACCGTGCCGCTCCACGATGCGCTTACAGATCGCCAGCCCCATACCCGTGCCGTCATACTCATCGCGCGTGTGTAACCGCTGGAACAAAATGAAAATCCGCTCGTAATCCTTCTCCGCGATGCCGATGCCGTTATCGCGCACCGCGAAAAGCCACATACCCTCACCCCCAACCCCTGCGCGAAGCCTACCTGAAGGGGTACTCCCTGAGAGGGAGAAGGGAGCATCTCCCTCTCCCCTTTGGGGAGAGGGTCGGGGTGAGGGGAGCGCCGAGATGTGCACGCGCGGCAGCTCTTCACCATGAAACTTTAGCGCGTTGCTGATGAGGTTTTGGAACAAGCGATCTAACTGCGCCTCGTCCCCTAATACCGTCGGCAGGGCGTCGTGTGTCACCGCGCCGTGCTGGTCTTCGATATCGAGATGCAGCCGCTTAATGGCGCGCTGCATGACCATCTCGCAATCGACCGGCGCGAATTCACCGCCGCGAGAGTGCACTCGCGAATACTCGCGCAAATCGTTGACCAACCGCTGCATCCATTTCGTTTCTTGTATGATATAGCGAAGCGAATCCGCGCACACATCATCTAGCTGGTCATGGCAGCGTTTTTCGATATCCTCCGCCTCGAACTTGAGCACGCGCAGCGGCGCGGCTACGTCGTGAGAGATGGCATAAGCCATTCGTTGCAATTCGGCGTTGACGCGTTGTAGCTCCTGATTCTTCTGTTGCAACGCCGCGCTGGCGTGACGGCGCGCGGTGACATCACGATGGTTGCCGATCATTCTGACCGCCTCGCCATTCTCATCTCGCTCGACGACGCGAGCTGCCGCGTGAAGCCAGCGATAATCGCCATCTTTAGTCCGCATACGGAATTCGTTCTCGTAGGTGTCAGGTTTAGTCTCAAGGTATTTCGCGGCGGTCGCCAGCGCGGCGGCGCGGTCATCGGGGTGGATCAGGTTTTGCCAATTCTCGTAGTTAGCTGCGAACTCGTTCGGTTCATAACCAAGCATCCGATAATATTGCGGGCTGAAAAATAGCTCATCCGTCTGAAAATTCCATTTCCATATCCCATCTGTAGTCGCGTCTAGTGTAAGCTGTAACTCGCGCTCGCTCTCGCGCAGTGCCTCCTCCGCGCGGCGTCGGCAGAGTAATCGCCACATTCCCTCCATCAACAGGCGCGCCTGATGGAGATCGGTCTCGTCGTAGTCTGTATCCTTGTTCGCCACCGCGATGATCGCCACGATGCGTTCACCATCGAATATCGGCAAACTGAGCAGGCGGCGCATAGTGACATGCCCCGCTGGATAGCCCTTTTTTTGCGGATGGGGCGCGGCGTAGTCGTTGAGAATCAGTGGGCGGCGCTGGCGAACCGCCTCCGCCCAAACGCCTGCCTCATCTATCGTGAAATGCAAAGGCTTATCCACGATTTGACATTCCGCCATCGCCTTTTTCGACCAGGCGTGAATGTCCAACTGCCCTTCATTCGCGCTCATAAATCCAACGAATCCCATCTCGCTCTTGGTGAGCCGGACCGCGTTGTCCAATACGAAGTCGGCTATGCGCTTGAGCGGCACATCGCGCATTCGGTTCAGATCCACCAGCGCGCGCAGACGCGCCTCGTTGAGCCGCCGCGCCTCCGCCGCCCGCTTGCGCGCGGTGACATCCACGAAAGATGCCATCATCCCCACGCGTTCTCCCGCTTCATCCAAAACTACACTCGCTATAACTTGTGCGTAGAATTTCGTGCCATCCTTTTTTCGCGCCGTCAACTCCCCGCGCCACTTCCCTTGAGTTTGCAACGTGATCAAGACTTCGCGGGCAGCATCTTCGGACTGCCAAAACTGCGTCGTCGGTTTACCAACCACCTCCGCGGCGACATCATATCCCCACATTTCGAGAAACATGGGGTTCACGTAAGTCAAAATGCCCTCAAGATCAGCCAGAGCCACCGCGCTTATCGCGGTCTCTATCGCCCTGTCCTTTACGCGCAGCTCCTCCTCCGCGCGTTTCCGTTCGGTGATGTCAATCGTCAAAATGGCTAACCTCGCGACCGCGCCGCGCTCGTCAAAAACCGGATAGACAGTGTTATCCACACATCTGCCAAAGCGCACATCTTCAAAACGCACGGGAAGTCCGTTCTGTATCACCTCGCGACCCCGTTCACGCCTTCTTTCTCGCACGCCGGGGGGAACTAAGTCGTAGGCACAGACCCCCAGCATTTCCTCGATGGTCATGCCAAACCTACGCGCCACTGTCTCATTTGCTTGCAGTATGGTTCCCTCGGTATCAATCAAAAAAGCCGATTCCTGAATGGCGTTCAGCATGGCGCGTAGAGCTTCTTCGCTCTCACGCAGCGCGCGTTCCGCGCGGTAGCGGGCGGTGACATCGCGATTGCTGGCGCGTCTGCCCAGCGAATTCCCCGCGTCGTCATACACCGTCTGGCAGACATGCTCGATCCACCGCGTCGCGCCGTCGCGTGTAATGATACGAAAATCAATGAAAGCCGCTTCATGCTCAGCTAATTCTTCGTTCAGATGGACGGCGATTCTCTCATGGTCATCGGGATGGATTATGTCGCTCAGCAGCGCGGGATTGCGCATAAACTCTGTCGCGCTATAGCCGCTGATGCGATGACTCGCGGGCGATACGTAGAGATAATGACCATCGGGGGCGACCCAATACTCCCAATCGTAGGTGAAATCTGCCACCGTGCGAAAGCGTTCCTCGCTATCGCGCAGCAAATCGTTGACTTGCTGTAGCTCCGCGGTGCGCGCCTTCACCATCTCTTCCAGATGGTCGCGGTGTTCTTGCAAGGTTTCCTCCATCTGCTTGCGTTTGATGGCGTGGCGAATGGCGCGGGCTAACAGGTTAGCGGGTACTTCGCCTTTTATCAGATAATCTTGTGCGCCGCGCTCCACCGCCTCGGCTCCGATACTCTCACTGTCAAGGCTGGTCAATACTATAATCGGTATGTGGGGCATCGCTGTCCGTACTTGCTCCAGAGTGTCTAATCCCTCGCTATCGGGCAATTTGAGGTCTAGCAAAACCGCGTCCACCGGTGCCGTTGCTAGATGTGTCAATCCCGCCGCCAGATTGTTGACGCATTCCAAACTGAAAGAGGCATAAGACGCCCTTTTCAGCATCTCTTCAATCAACCGCGCATCTCCAGGGTTATCCTCGATCAATAAAACTTCTACTTTCTCGCTACCGTCCATAATATGCTTGCCTCCTCTTCATGCTCATTCGCGGTCGGTGCACCTTAACCGCTATCGCCCTAGGGCTTTCTCAAAGTACAAACCGCGCTGCCGAAACCTCCCGCAGGTTTGATTTTCCTGACCAAATATATTGTTCTACAAACGTAACCGCGCTGGAGTCAGGCTCTTGTGTCCCAACCTGCGGGAGGTTCGACAACTTTGAGAAGGCTCTAACTACCGCCCTCATCTGTTTTTATAATTATACCACAGCAATTTGAAAATTGATACCCCACTTCGCGGCGCGGGCAACTTCAAGCCTTGACATTTGGCAGATTGGCTTGATTTGAGATAAAATTACAGAAGCTTACGCGGTAGGACTCTTCTCAAAGTGTCATGCTGAGCCCCCGTGCGGGGATAAACTACGCGAAGCATCTCGTTTTCGCTATAACTGTTACCTATGGGGTAAAATGGACCAAATTAACGGGAGAACGAGACCCTTCGCTGCGCTCAGGGTGACATATAATGCCCACCGCGCGACATTGAGAAAGCCCTAGTTACCGCGCGGTGGATAGTGCCTGCGTAGGGCGGCTGCGCGAAGCCTACCTGTAGAGGTATTCTTAGCCGCCATTCTATCTCATTATCGGCAACAACGGCAGGTATGGAAACCTGCCCTACCTCACAAATTTGAGTAGAGTTGTTCCCTAATAAGCAAGGCAGAAAATAGGACGCGGATTTTCGCGGA
>CAZSIG010000413.1:0-4138 GCA_964606195.1 uncultured Anaerolineales bacterium | reverse complement strand
CTGATAAACTTAATACTGGACACTGATATACACTGATGAACACTGATTTCTTTTATGAGGCTCTTTGGTAATTCGCGGGGTCAGCGTAACACATGGCTTATTTTTTGCCACTAATTGCACTAATTGGCACAAATAAGCAGAAAATTAGTGAGAATTCGTGAAATTAGTGGCACATTTCTTCTTGTGACCACTCGAAATCCTAAAGACCCTTTTATGAAAACTCCTAAATCGGTGAAAATCTGTGTCAATCAGTGTCCCATTAACCGCGACGTATGGAGAAATTATGACTGATACCATTTCAAAACACTTACAGGTGAGCGCGACAGTGCAAAAAGCACTCGAAAACGGCTCACCTGTTGTTGCTTTAGAATCTACGCTAATTTCGCATGGCTTACCATATCCCCAGAATCAAGAAACCGCGCAGTTATTGGAAAAGACCGTGCGTGACGCGGGAGCAACTCCCGCGACTATCGCGATTATCAAGGGCAAAATTAAAGTCGGGTTGAGCGAGGATGATGTACACTATATTGCTACAAGCGAGGAGATTCGCAAAGTGAGCCGCCGCGATCTGCCCATTGTTGTCGCGCAAAAGGCAGATGGTGCGACGACCGTTGCGGCAACTATGTACATCGCGCATCTTGCGGGCATCGCGGTCTTCGCCACCGGCGGCATTGGCGGCGTACATCGCGGGCATCCGTTCGATGTATCGGCGGATTTGCCCGAACTGGCGCGTACTCCGGTTGTGGTAGTCTGCGCGGGGGCAAAAGCCATTCTGGATTTGCCACTGACGTTAGAATATCTGGAGACGCAAGGAGTACCGATATTAGGCTACCAGACGGCGGAGTTCCCCGCGTTCTACACGCGGCGCAGCGGGTTATCCGTAGACGCGGCGGTAAATACTCCTACCGAAGTGGCGCGAATTGTGCAGGCTAAACGGGAGTTGGGATTGCATGGGGGAATTCTTGTCGCCGCACCGGTACCGCCAGAGGACGAATTACCGCGCGGGGTGATAGAGGAGGCTATAGCCACCGCGCTACACGCTGCCGAAGAGCAGGAAATTACGGGGAAAGACACCACACCATTTTTGCTAGATTACATCGGGAAACAAACAGAGGGCAAGAGTATTGCTACCAACATCTCCTTGCTAAAAAACAACGCTCGCGTCGCGGCGCAGATAGCTTGTGAATTGTGTAAATAGATAGGACTTACGCAAAACCGCACTATAATTCACCGCCGAGAGCGTCCCCGTACGGGGATAAACGACAGACGCGAAGGGTATTGTGAATTTTTTTGTGCTTGTCACATACAGTCATAAACGTTCAGTAAAAGGCATATTCGCGGCGCGAGAAAAAATAGCTCAGAAAACTCTGCGCTCTCCGCGCCCTCGGCGGTGAAATTATTCTGAACTTGCGTAAGTTCTATAGACAAACTTGTTTAGTCTGCCGATTTGCCGAATTGCCCATTTGCATATTTACCCAAATCTTCGCGCAGTCGCAGCAGCGCCAAATCTTTAGCCCGTGTCTCTAACATTACATCGAAGTCGTGAGAGAACGCGGCGCGGGCTTTGCGTAGAAAATCGATAAACTCGAAAGGATTGATATAATCCGCGTGATATACCCAAGCGGGCGGGCGAGTCACGCGGATTGTCTTTCCAGTTGCCTCGTCCTTGTGCTCTATGATGTGCATCGCGGTGCGCGGGGAACTGAAATGAATTTTGGGCGTAACATCGGCAGCCCACGTTTGAAGGCAGGAGGACAAGGCGCGCGTTAGGGGGAGCTGCTCAGGATTGAAATTTAGAAAGTGCAAATGGTCGAAGACGAGAGGAATGCCACATTGTTCGTTTATCCACAATATGTCAGCGACCGAGAATCGTTTGTCGTCGTGCTCCAGCACCAATCGTGCGCGCGTCTCCGCCGAAAGCGCGCGATAGTGTTCGACGAAACGACGCATCGCGGCTTTTTTGTCATCGTAAATTCCCCCCACGTGAACGACGATGACCGCGAGCGCGCCGAGCTGCATCGCATCCAAAATTTGTGTCTGCGCGGTCAAATCAGCTATACTTCGCGCGGTCAAATCGGCATCAGGAGAATTTAGAACAGTGGACATTTTGGCATGAAAAGATAGCCGTAATCCATCGGAGCGTGCCATCTCGCCTACCGCTGCCAATTCGGTCGCGCACTCGCCGATTTGGTTGTGAAACTGCGGCATGTCGGGGTGCGTGACGTAAGGCGCGAGGTCTGCCGCCATACGATACATCTTGATATTCTGTCGTCGCAGATAGATGAAGATATCGCGGAGATAGGCGAGACTGACGCTGAGGTGCGGTTCGTTTTGCCACCGCCGCGTGTCATACGGTTTCAATTGCGATCGTCCCAATACTTTTCCTGCAAAGCCCAAACGCATAAGGGCAAGTATATACGAAGTTCGCGTAAATCACAACCAACGTGTGCTAATTTGACTTGACGCATCCATGAAGTAGTGTTATACTTGTCTGCTGAGGGAGATATGTTTACCGAAGAAGTCCAAGAGCTAATTCGCGATATGCGCGATGTGGGTAGTGATTTAACTCATGTGGAGGCTAAACGCGCCGCGCATGACCTACCTAAAAGATTATGGGAAACGCTGTCTGCATTTGCCAACACCGCGGGAGGCGGGGTCATTATTTTGGGGGTGGATGAAGCGAATGATTTTCGCGTCAATGGCGTATCCAACCCCGCCAAGTTGCAGAGCGATTTGGCTTCCCTCTGCGACCAAATGGAACCCCCATTGAGACCGCTAATTCAAGTACACCATTTGGCAGATTGCCCAATTGTTGTAGCTGAGATTCCCGAAGTTCAAGATACTTTGAAGCCATGCTATTATCGCGGCGCGGGATTAATGACAGGGGCTTTTATTCGCGTGGCTGATGGCGACCGGCGCTTGACGCAGTATGAGGTTCAGCTTTTTTTAGATAATCGCGGACAGCCTGTCTACGATTTAGACCCTGTTGTTGGCAAATCTGTGGAAGATTTAGATCATACTCTGTTGAGTACTTTTATCTCTCGTCTGCACGCGAAGCCTGATGCGCCATACCGCGAATGGAATCAACAGAGATTGCTACAAAGTTTTCGCGTGTTAGTTGAGCATCAGGGGCAACTGGTGCCCTCTTTGGCAGGGTATCTTTGCTTTGGTATTTATCCACAAGACATTTTTCCCAGTTTGCATTTGTCAGTAGTGCGTTACCCTACACCGCGCCCCGGTGAGACTTCGGCACAGGGAGAACGGTTGCTGGATAACGTTAAAGCTGAGGGACCAATAGGGACATTACTAAAGCAGGGCATGGGAGTCGTTTTGCGTAATCTGCAGAAACGGGCTGTAGTACAGGGACTTTTTCGCCGCGATGTGTGGGAATATCCCGTTGAAGCGTTACGCGAATCGCTGGTCAACGCGTTGGCTCACCGCGATTATTCCCCACTAGCACGCGGAACCCCGGTGCAGGTGCGCATCTTCCCCAATCGCCTCGAAGTAGAAAACCCCGGCGGCCTTTTTGGTCCAGTGACCTTAGACCGGCTGGGCGCGCCGGGTTTATTAGCCACGCGTAATGCTAACTTAGTGCGTTTATTGGAGGATTTACCCGTCGCGAATGGGCGCGTAGTATGCGAGAATCGAGGTACCGGCATTACAGCCATGTTGGAGGCTTTGCGTAACGCGGGGATGCAGCCCCCGCGTTTTCAAGATAAACATACCACATTTCGTCTGACTTTTTCCAACAACAGTTTACTAGATGAAGCTACATCGACTTGGTTGAATCAATATGCCGCTCAAGAGTTAAATGATGCTCAAAGATTAGCCCTGGCTTACACTTACCGCGCCGGGAAACTTTCCCATACACAATATCGACAACTAAATCCCGACCTGGATTCTTCTGAGATAACGCGTCATCTGAACGATTTAGTACAAAAAGGGCTGATACAGCCTCGCGGAACGGGAAGATGGGCCTTCTACACGCTAAGGGATGAACCTGAACCGGAAGCGGTAGAAACGACGATAGAGAAGTCGTTTCATGATTCTAACCCGACTTGGCGCGGTGTTGATTCTTACTCTTAGGACTTACGCAACTTCGGGGTATTTTTACCGCCGAGCACGCGGAGAGCGCAGA
>CAZSIG010000412.1:0-4150 GCA_964606195.1 uncultured Anaerolineales bacterium | reverse complement strand
TATGAAAAAAGAGATATTGATTGGAGTTTTGGTGGGATTCGCGGTTGGGGTTCTATTGAGCGGCATTGTGACTTGGACATTAGCGCCGGGCATGATGATGGTAGAAAGTCAGAGTAAATTAGGATTTGATGATACGGTACAGACTATTCAGGACAATGCCGCGACGCAGGATTGGATCGTTCCCAATGTGATGCGTCTGGACAAATCTATTGCCAAGCATGGTTACGATGTACGTCCCGTCGCGGTCATCGAGTTGTGCAAGCCAGATTTGGCGGCGGAGATATTAGCCGAAGATGATGCCCGTTTGGTTTCATCCCTTATGCCTTGTCGCATTGCCGTGTATGAAAAAAGCAACGGCGACGTAATCTTGTCGCGCATGAACACCGCGCTGATGAGTAAAATGTTCGGCGGCCTCGTGACTGAAGTGATGAGCGAGGCTACCGCGCAGACGGAGCAGATTTTTGCCCCGGTGGAGAAATAAGCGGCACATGGCACGGTTACAAGATTCCCACCTGTATCAGGAAATCCACGCGCAGCCGGAGGTGCTGCGCCAATTGCTGGCGCGAGAAACACTGGCAATTGAGGCGTTGGCGCAAGACGTGCGAGAGCGGCAGATAGGCCATATCGTCATCGCCGCCCGCGGCACCAGCGACAACGCGGGACGTTATGCCCAATACCTGCTCGGCGCGCAGAATGGGCTGTCCGTAGGCTTGGCGACGCCGAGTCTCTTTTCTATCTATCAGCAGCCACCGCGCTTCGGCAACGCACTCGTGCTAGGTATCAGCCAGAGCGGCAAAAGTCCCGATATTGTGGCGGTGCTGGCTGAAGCGCGGCGGCAGGGGGCACTCACGGCTGCCATTACCAATTTCCCGAATTCTGATCTGGCGCAGCACGCGGCGCACGTGATTGCACTGGGCTCCGGGTTGGAACAATCGGTGGCGGCGACAAAGACTTACACGGCAGAACTGGCGGCGCTGGCGCGCTTGAGCGTCGCACTGCAGGAACAGCAGAGTAACCGCGCCGACCAGTTGGCGGCGCTGATGGATATTCCCGCATACATACAGATGGCACTGACACTGGAGTCGGAGATCGCCCGCGTCGCACAGCGCTACCGCTACATGGCGCACTGCGTCGTCGTCGGGCGCGGTTATAACTACGCGACAGCATTCGAACTCGCGCTCAAACTCAAGGAACTGACGTATACCATCGTAGAACCTTACAGCAGCGCGGACTTTTTACATGGTCCGATGGCGGTAATTGAGCCGGGTTTTCCGGTGTTGGTGGTCGCGCCGCGCGGCGCGGTGCTGTTAGAATTACAAAGTTTTATCCACCAGCTTCAATCCCGCGCGGCTGAAGTGCTCGTCATCAGCGATGATACCGCGACGCTGGCACAGGCACGTATTGCGCTCCCTACGCCGCCGGCGCCGGAATGGCTCTCGCCGCTGGTCACTATCATCCCCGGACAGTTGTTCGCCATGCACCTGGCACACGCGCGGGATTTCGACGTGGATCGCCCGCGAGGGTTGCGTAAAATCACAGAGACGCGTTAGAGGCAATTTATGGTAAATTTAGCGATTTCGCCTGCAGCAACTCTAGCCATAATTTTGGCAGTGGCGACGGGATTACTGCTCAGCAATAAGCTATCCCCTGACGTAATCGCGTTGTGTATAGCCCTGACTTTGCGCTTAACCAATGTGCTGACAACCTCAGAGATGATCGCCGGGTTCAGCAATCCCGCGGTCATCACTATTATCGGCGCGTTTATTATGACCCATGCCTTGTACGTGACCGGCGTCACGCACAAGATAGGGCGATTCCTCGCCAAAATCTGCACGAGGGGCAAGACGTACACAATTTTGGTCGTCATGCTCATGGGCGCGGGGTTGTCGCTCATCATGAACAAAGTCGTCGCTGCCGCTGTGCTGCTGCCGGCGGCCATTGCTGCGGCGCGGCGCGCCCGTATTCCCCTATCGAAGCCCCTAATTCCGTTAGCTTTCGCGACATCACTAGGTGGGATGGCCACTCTCTTGAACACCAGCAACTTGGTCATCAGCGCCGCGCTGCAAGAAGCCGGGTTTGAGGGGTACGGGTTACTCGATTTCTTGCCAGTCGGGTTGCCCATCACCGCGTTGGGGATAGTATTCATATTGCTCACACACAAATGGTTGTTGAATTCTGCCGGTGCCGGCGAGTCGGCAGCCCCCGCGTTGCCCATGTCCGAGAGATTAGCGAGATGGTATCAGTTGGGCGAGCGCCTGAACGAGGTGCATGTGCCTCCTGATTCACCTTTGGTGGGCAAGACAATCGCGCAGAGTCGAATCGGTGAGCAATTTGGACTGACCATTTTGGCGATTTATCGACAGAGACGCACTATAAGCGCGCCCCTAGCGGATGAAGTGATTGAACCCGGGGACGTGCTGGCTATAGTGGGCAGAAAAGAGCGGGTGCAGCAATTGGCGCATTTAGGGGTCGCGATTGAGCCGGCCGCGGCACCTGACATCAACGGTGCTGGTGATGAGACTTTGCTCTTCGAGGTGATTCTCAGCCCGCGTTCCTTGTCGGCGGGGATTACCGCGAGGCAATTGCATTTCCGCAAGAAGTTTCGGGCATCTATCGTAGCTTTGTGGCACGGCAAGCGGCCCATCCGCACTGACTTGGCCGACCGCCCGTTGCAGCATGGCGATGCCATGCTCGTGTGTGGGACACCGGAAGCCCTCACAGCCCTGAATGACGATCCCGATTTCATCGTCCTACATGCCCCCACGGAGGCTGAAATGCCGCCTAACGCTGCCCGCGCCGGGTGGGCCATTCTCATCATCGCCGCGGCTCTGTTGATATCCGCTCTCGGCATTGTAACGGTCGCCGAGAGTATGTTGTTAGGAGCTATGGCGATGGTCATCACCGGCTGTATGAGGATGGAAGAGGCTTACCGCGCCGTCGATTGGAAAGTAATTTTCCTCATTGCTGGTATGTCTTCGGTCAGTACTGCCATGTTCCGCACCGGCGCCGCTGATTTATTGGGGCAATGGTTAATCGCGTATACGGCTGATTATAGCCCTCTAGTCATTGGCTTCAGCTTGTTGTTGATGACCATGCTGGTGACCCAAATAGTATCGGGGCAGGTAGCCGCGTTTTTCCTGGCACCTATTGCCATCAATGTAGCGCAGCGCCTGGGTGTGGATCCCCGCGTCATGGCGCTATTCGTGGCTTTCGGCGGCTCGCTGACCTTCCTCACCCCCACAGCCCACGCCGCCAACTTGCTCGTGATGGGACCGGGCGAATACGCACCTCTGGATTACGCCCGCGCCGGTCTGCCACTGACGCTGGTTTTAATCAGCGGCATTCTCATCGTGACATCCACCATGTTGAGTTCCTAAGAGTGTGACCAAAGATTCACCTGATTTTTCTCCCCGCATATTCTCCATCACTCCCTCGGACACGCGGCAGCACACTTAATTCATCACCTTACCCCTCCCCCTCATATGCGTCAACTTAAGCGCAGACCGCATCTATCCCTGCGCTCTAAGCCCCCGTCCGCGGGGGCGTTTAGGAATAGGGCGATGCGGTGGGCTTAGGCGCCCCCGAGACGGGGGCTTGGAGCGAGCTGATAATGCGCCGCCGCGCCTGAAATTTACATCGCCCTAAAATTAAGTTGACGCATATGCTCCTCCCCCCAATGCTGTTTCCCATAACTAACCTTGACTTTCTGGGTATATTCGCGCATAGCATCTAATATTCCCGAAATACTCACACGCGGTCATTGCTATTCATCAAATAGCAGCGTCAGTCTAACTACAGCGACAAAAGCAATATAGTAAACATTATATCGATTTATTTGACCGCGCCATTAACCGAACGCAGATAACGCAGATTGGCCTGATTTACGCAGATTTGGGGCATGTGCCGCGCTTTTGATTAACCAAAAACATAAAAATCAGCGTAAATCAGTTAAATCAGGAAAATCTGCGTTCCATTAACTACGCGCCAACAAATCGATATAAACTCTAGTATCTGTAGTATGAATTGCCGCGTGTTTGCATTGTAGTCTCGTCCGAATTACAATATGAAGTTAGATTTGGGCGTGTAGCAAACTCAGGAGCTAGATCATGGCTGTACGAAATCAAACAGGAACGAGAATGTATGAATCTCG
>CAZSIG010000411.1:0-4159 GCA_964606195.1 uncultured Anaerolineales bacterium | reverse complement strand
ACAACGGCAGGTATGGAAACCTGCCCTACCCCGCTATTCCTGCCGCGAATGATAGTTTTAGACCGCGTATGGGCACTATTGAGCAAAAAAACTTGGTGCTCTTAGTGCCCTTAGTGGTTAAATTATCGTACTACTTTGTGTTGGACAACTATTACCCCGCGAGACTCAGCAGGGATAAGCCGACCATCAAGCCTAAGATTATGGCTAATATTATCGCGATTGTCATTATCATCTTTCACCTCCGTGAACTAACCGTTTTTCTACTAATATAAACGGCGCATTGGGCATTTTTGGGGCATGGGCGCGGTGAATTTCGCGTTTTTAGGCAAGAAAAGGGACGCAGATTTTCGCAGATTCACGCTGATAAATAACTATAATCCCGCAAATCCGCGTTAATCCGCGTTCTACAACCCCTCTTAGTGGCAGAATGAAAATTCTGCCATTTTTTATTGGGTAATTTTTTCGCGCCATGCCCCAAAAACGGGGGGTTTAGCGTTTATAGTATTGAAAACGTCAAAAATAACGCGAAGGGAGGTGGTTATTCGGCAGGCGGAAAACTTGTAACCTATCACAAACGTTTTAGGGTCTCTGGGATTTTGCCGGGGCGCGAATAAAGCGATCTGTAGGACAGCTTTCCATAGCCGCCGTTTTGGGGTAACTATGGATACGGCGAATAAGAAACTTGCCCTATCGTGCGAATTCCCAAAGAGCCGCATTTTATTGAACAGTTAGTGAAAAGATTTAGGAGGATTTGACATGATTAAGTTAGCGAAAAGGATAACGAATTGGGTGCTGGTAGTGTTGCTGGGCGCGGTGATCCTGTCGCCGGTGGGCGGCGCGGTCGAAGCGCAGGGCAAGGAACCAGTATCACAGGATACAGTAGAGTATCAAGAATTTAGACTGCGCGGGGAGACTCTAGGAGAGGGGGAACGCGCCAATGTAATATTAGCGAGCGGCGGCTTGACGTTGGCAGAAGGCGCGGCGAGCGGCACGTTCACCTCGACCATTAAAACGGCACCACAGGAATTTGACGCCTATGGTCCACATTGGAGAGCCGCGGTGCCGCCGGGCGCGCAACTACGGTTAGCGGCGCGCTCCGGGCGCGACTCGCAAAGTATGGGAGATTGGATCGAGATAGCGCCCGATGAGGAGATGGGGACAAGCGCGGGGGAAGAGGTCTTCGCCGATTTGGTATTTGTGCCGGAGGCGGAGGGAGTGCATACCTATCTACAATTGCGCGTCGAGTTCACACGCCGTCCCGCGGGCGTCGCGCCGACGCTACAAGAGCTGACGTTCTTTCTGACGGACGCGCGCGGCGGGCCGACGACAGCGGACGCGCTAGCCGCAGAAGCCGTAGCCGCGCCCCGCGCCGCGCAGGGCATGTCCCCCTTGAGTTTGCCCAAGCCGAGTGTGATTTCGCGCTCCTCGTGGGGGTGTTCCGAGGGGCAGAACAGCCCGCGCTGGAGTCCGCGCTATCGCGACACCGACCATATCATCATTCATCACACCGTGACCCCAAATAACGAAAGCGACTATGCCCGCCGTATGCGCTCGATTTGGAGTTATCATGCCAACTCGCTGGGGTGGGGCGACATTGGGTATAACTATTTGGTTGACCCCAACGGCAACGTTTACGAGGGGCGCGCGGGCGGCGACAATGTAACTGGGGCACATGCGGGGGACTATAACACCGGGACGATGGGGGTATCGCTCATTGGCACTTTCACCGACTATGCGCCCCCCGCCGCGATGCAGAATTCATTAGAGGCGCTGCTGGCGTGGAAAGTAGACCAGCGGAACATAGACCCGATGGGCAGCAGCCGCGACTATCGCGGCAGAACTTACGCCAATATCGCCCCGCACCGCGCCGTGGGGAGTACTGCTTGTCCGGGGCAGAAGGTCATCGAGAAGATGGGGACGATTCGCGCCCACGTACGCGACCGGATTCAGGGTGAGGAGGATAACCGCTGGATCAGCTACGGACAGACTTTGGGCGGCGCGATCGATCCGGCGAGCGATCAGGATACCTTCTTCTTCAATGGTTCCGCCGGGCATGTCGTGGCGATAGAGATGAGCAAGAGCGGCAGCAGCGTCGATAGCTACGTGCGATTGTACAAACCTAACGGCGCGTTGCTGGGGATCGATGATGATAGCGGCGGCAATCGTAACTCGCGATTGGTGCGCACACTACCCGACAGCGGAACATACCGCATCGTCGCGCATAGTTGGGAGCATCGCAGCACAGGCAACTATAATTTACGACTGATTCAGGAATCGGCAGGCGATTCAGACGATAATCGGTGGCTGTCGTTCGGACGGTCTCTCAACGGGAATATCTCCCCGCGTGACGACCGCGATACCTATTACTTCAACGGCACGCGCGGGCGCGTGGTGAGTATCCAAATGAACAAGGACGGGGGAGATTTGGATACCTATCTGGAACTGTGGAACAGCAGCGGCAGTCGGATCGCGGTGAACGATGATGGCGGCAGCGGGCGCAATTCGTGGCTCGTGCACGAACTTCCCGCTAACGGGACGTATCGAATTGTGGCGCGGAGTTGGAATCTGGCTTCCAGCGGGGCATATCAAATCAGTCTGGGGGCAGCGACCGCCGACAATCTGGCGCGCGGGAAATATGCCCGCTCGTCGTCCAACGAAGTCTGGTGGCTTACCCCGAACAAGGCGGTAGATGGTAATATGGGCACGCGGTGGTCGTCACAATTTCGTGATCCTGGGTGGATTTATGTCGATTTGGGACGGGACATGACCTTCGATCAGGTAGTGTTGAAATGGGAGACCGCGTACGGGCGAGAGTACGGTATTTACACGCAGAGTACCAGCCAGTGCAACAGTTGTTGGACGCCGCGCTATTACACCACGCGCGGCGACGGCGGGACAGACACGATTAACTTTTCAGCGGCGACCGCGCGATACGTGTTGATGTATGGCATACGACGCGGCACGCCGTGGGGCTATTCGCTGTGGGAGTTTGAGGTTTATAACCGCGCGATGACGCCCTTCCCGATTGTGGAGCCGGATTCGGGCGATAAGGGTGAGGAAGCGGTGCCGTTGGTAGAGCCAGCCGCCCCCTGCGATCTGGATAAGGATGTCATGCTGGTGGGTGAGGGGGAATTCGGACAGGAGAATATGCCGCTCACCTCTACCGCGACCCTGTCCATGTCGCTGGACAGCGCGACGGAATATCTGACGCCCACGGCGACGATTGAGGCGATTACGCCGTTGACAATCACGAGCGCGATTACGGAGATACGATTCAGCGGCGCGGCGGAGAGCGGCGCGGACAACGCGATTGCCGAATATCGGTGGTACGGTGACTTGGTTAGCGAAGGGGAACATGACGATGACCAGGAGAGCCTGCCGGTGTTGAGCTATCAGGATAGCTTCACCATGACCGTCGCGAATTGGACGCCGGGCGCGCACGTCGTATATTTTCAGGCGCGCGACGACGCGGGCACGTGGTCGGAACCGATTAGTATGACTTTGACGGTGGCGCGGTATGAGGTATACTTACCTGTAGTGCTCAAAAGCGCGGGGCAATAACTGCCGCGTCGCGGGCGATTTTACCCTCACCCCCGGACCCTCTCCCTTTCAGGGAGAGGGGGGCAAGACTCCCTCTCCCCACAGGGGAGAGGGTTGGGGTGAGGGGGGGGCGTGGCGCTATCATATTCACCCGTCCGCGGTAGCCAGCACCCTACAGGAGCGCGGATGGGGTATGGACATAACAGCGAATTGAGAAAGGAGCACATGATGCGACGCGGAAGCGAAAGCCACCCTCACCCCCGGCCCCTCTCCCTGAAAGGGAGAGGGGAGGCGCGTGTTCCCTCTCCCCAGCGGGGAGTACCCCTACGGGTAGGCTACGCGCAGGGTTAGGGTGAGGGGAGAGTTGGGTTGGACAAGTCAGGGAATTTTGAGAAACCCTACCAAGAATGAAAGGGGGTAATAATCGGCAAACGAACATATCAATATCACAGAGACTTCCGAAGTCTCCCAGACTTCGGAAGTCTATAAACAGCGTAGGTCGAGAGTGTCGCGAAAGTTTAAGTATAAAATTAGTGATTAAGAGGAGGTCAAGTTAAAATGAATAACAAACTATATCAAGTAGCGCGGCGATTGATGCCGCTGGTGGGACAGGTGTTGC
>CAZSIG010000410.1:0-4159 GCA_964606195.1 uncultured Anaerolineales bacterium | reverse complement strand
CTACTTGACCATCTCCAAAAATCTCCAGCGGTTTGTCGATGACGAGGCTCTCGCGATATGTCCCCGGTCGCACAATAATGCGCGAACCGGAGGGGACATCCTTGATGGCTTCACCGATAGAGGCATAATCTCCCTCATCATTCGCCGCCACGACGATGGTGCGCGCTATCGACGGCGCGGGGACGAATTCTTGAGCCGGGTGCGCCGCGTTCACCAGCGCACTTTTGAACTCCATCACGTTCGCATAGCGGTCGCGCTGGCGCAATCCCAGCGCGGTCATAATCGCTTCGGACACCTGTAATGATATTGCTGAGTTAAATTTATGCGGCGCGGTCAATGGATCGGGAGATTTCGCGAGGCGTTCCGGCGCGGGGAGCGGTTCGATGCCGGTCAGTAGGTGATACAACGTGGCTCCCAGACTGTATATGTCGCTGCTCGCGCTGGTGCCGCCGCTCCACTGTTCGAGCGGCGCGTAGGCGGGCGTGCCCATGCCGCGAATGGTGCTGCGCGTGTGCTGCGTGCCACGCTTGACCAATCCGAAGTCCACCAATTTGAGCACCCCTTGCGGAGTGAGGCGAATGTTGCCCGGCTTGATGTCGCGGTGCAGGATGGGGGGAACTTGCCCATGCAAATAGTCCAATACGTCACAAAGTTGCACCGCGTAGCCGATTACGCGTGCCTCCAGCAGCGCGCCGCGTCGTTCTTTGAGCAGGTCGAACAGGCTCTGCCCGGGCACGAGTTCCATTACCAGATAGCCGTTGCCCTGTAGCTCAAATACCTCGTAGTAACGCGGCAGATGGGGATGTTGCAAGTGGCTCAGCGCGGCGAATTCGTGCTGTAAATTGAGAATGCTGTCGGCGTCGAAGGTCTCTTTGACCGCTACGCGTGTTCCCGCCTGCCGCGTATTCTCCGCCTCGTAGACCGCGCCGAAGCCGCCGTATCCGAGCACGCGCGCGATACGATAATGGCTTATCAACGCGCCCGCGTCGTGAAGTTCCAACGCGTAACGCAGCGACTTTCCGCAATGTTTACAATATTTCGCCCCGGCGCGGTTGTGTCCGCCGCACCCTGTTCCCGTCCGTAGGTCTGAACATATTAGCATAAAATCATCTCTCGCTTCATTCTCACTTAGGTAGGACTTACGCAACTTCGGGGTATTTTTACCGCCGAGCACGCGGAGAGCGCAGAGTTCGGGCTACAATTTTTACCTGCTGAAAATATATGACCCTAAATGACAATCTATGACCGCGTATGCTAGTAGCAAAATTATTCCTTTAAGAAATCTCTCCGTCCTCTGTGCTCTCTGCGGTTAGTTATAGTGCGGTTTTGCGTAAGTCCTATTAGGAATGAGAATTAAATAACTTGCGCGTTTCCGAATTGGCTCTCGTTTAGGAATATGTTCTGCCAATGGGGGAAATAATCTTAATAGCGCTCATACGCGTTCATTACTGCCTAAGCGCACTCATAAAGGGTGCGCCGACCGCTGTAGCCGCAGGCTTTATGCCTGCGCTGACCGCGCCAAGCGAGTAAGTTGTTTAATTCGCGATCCTTAGGGTTTTCTCAAAGTCGCCCAGCACACTTTCAAATTACCCCTTCGCCCCGCGCCGCTGTTCGCCGAGTGAACTCGGCGCGGCTACCGGAAACATGCTGAAGCATGTTCGACATAATGCACTTCAGCGCGTTGCTCATAGCCACCATGAGTTCACTCACAGGGTGCGCTTTTTTACTAGACGAACCATATCGAAAGTATACTACAAAAATCGCAAAGGTTACAAGCGACTTTGCCCCTCTGCGGTTTTCACGTTATAATCACCATAACCTGCGCGGCGCGCGGTACTTCGCGGTCAACCAGAATGGTATGCTACCGCGAAGTCTCGTTCTTTTACCGATACGCGCGTTTTTTTGCCCTTTTCTTTAGAGCGTGCTATAATTGAGACATTATTAACAATTTGTTAATAGCAAGTGCAATTATTCACAAAGTTCTCCACTAAACCTATTCGTTCCCTCGAATGTACTCGGTGATATGTTCTCCTTCGACGCGAAACTTCTTTGGACTGCCATTCTTACGTTAGTCTCCTTACTTTACTTTTACAAAACTTTTTATGATTGATAAGAAAGGAACAATAATGAACGAAACCTCTAAGATGAAAGAATTTCTCGACAAGGCTTTCGATGCCCTGCTGCCGTTCTTCGCGGTGCTGTTGGCGCTCATCATCGGCGCGGTGATGCTGATGGCGTTGGGCGTCAACCCATTTGTGGCTTATGGCGCGATGCTGAACGGCGCGTTCGGCAGCGTCTCCAGCATCACGCAAACATTGGTCAAAGCCACGCCGCTGTTGTTGGTCGGCTTGGGCGTCACCATCGCGTTTCGCGGCGGCGTTATCAACATCGGCGGCGAGGGGCAGATCATCGTCGGCGCGCTGGCGGCGACCGCGACGGCGGTCAGCCTACCGAACGTGCCCGGCATAGTCCTGCTCCCCGCGGCGTTAATCGCGGGTACGCTCAGCGGCGCGGTGTGGGGAGCTATTCCGGGCGTGTTGAAATCGCGCGTTGGCGTAAACGAGATACTCTCGACGGTGATGATGAACCAGATCGCGCTGCAACTCTCCAACTACCTGCTGCGCGGTCCGCTGATTGACCCGGCGGAAATCGAGGCGGGGACGCGCATCGCCCAATCCGCGCTGCTGCCCAAACAAACCTGGCTGATGCGCCTGATACCGCGCACTCTGCTGCACGCGGGCGCGATTATGGCGGTGATATTAGCGGTGCTGGTGTACATCTTCCTCTGGCGCACCACTATCGGCTACCGCATTCGCGCCGTCGGCTTGAACCCTGACGCGTCGCGCTATGCTGGCATTCCGGTGCCGTTCTACCAGTCGCTGGCGCTGACCTTGGGCGGCGCCTTCGCAGGGCTGGCGGGCGCGGTGGAGGTTTTGGGGGTGCAGCACCGCATGATGGAGGGATTATCGAGCGGCTACGGCTTCTCCGGCATCGTCGCCGCGTTGTTCGGGAAGCTACACCCATTGGGCACTATTCCCGCGTCGGTGTTGTTCGGCGGGATGTTGGTCGGCGCGGATAAGATGCAGCGCACCGTGCAGGTGCCATCCGCGCTGATCGTCACACTATCGGGATTGATTGTGCTGTTCGTGGTCAGCAGCGATATTCTGGCGCGCCGCCGGGCGCGAAGGAGGGAGATCGGTGAGTGAATTATTTACTTTACCAGTATTGTTAGGGATTATCTATTCGGGAATTCGCTTGGCAACGCCGTACCTGTACGCGGCGATCGGCGAGACGTTCGCGCAGACCTCTGGCGTGCTCAATTTGGGCGTCGAGGGAATTATGCTGATGGGCGCGTACGCGGGGTTCTTCGTGGGGATGAAAACCGGCAATCTATGGCTGGGCTTGCTCGCCGCGGCGGTGACGGGGTTGCTGATGGGGTTGCTCATGGCGGTGGTCAGCGTCACACTGCAAGCGGAGCAGGGCATCAGCGGTATCGGCTTGCACCTGTTCGGATTGGGACTATCCAGCTTGCTGTTCAAGGTGACGCTCGGCGGCGTCGAATCTATCTCCGGATTCCCGCCGATTAGAATCCCCATCCTCGCGGACATTCCGCTCATCGGCGAGCAGCTTTTCAATCACAATCTGTTGGTCTACGTCGCATTCCTGCTCGTGCCGATCTCCGACTTTGTGCTTAACCGCACAACCTTCGGTTTGAAGATTCGCGCCGTCGGGCAGAAGCCGGAAGCCGCGGATGCGCTCGGCGTGAACGTCACGCGAATTAGGTACATCACCGTCTGTCTGGGGGGGATGTTGGCGGGCATCGCGGGGGCGTCGCTCTCCATCGCGCTGATTAACCTGTTTCAGGAGAACATGACGAACGGCATCGGCTTCATCGCGGTCGCGCTGGTCTATTTCGGCGGCTGGAATGCCTACGGCGTCTTGGGCGGCGCGCTGCTGTTCAGCATCGTGAACGCGCTGCAATTGTGGATACAGGTGAAGGGGATAAATCTCCCCTCAGATATCGCGGTGATGATGCCCTATGTTATGACCATTCTCGCGCTGACGGTAGCCGGGCGGCGCGGACGGAAGCCCGCTGCGCTGACTAAGCCGTTCGAGCGCGGGGCGAATTAGGGGCAGGTTTTCGATGATTTCTATAATA
>CAZSIG010000409.1:3002-4163 GCA_964606195.1 uncultured Anaerolineales bacterium | reverse complement strand
ATGAGTATGAAAGGGAGAAGCAAAGATGCTTACCACAGAAATTATCGCTAAAAAGCGCGACGGCAACGCGCTGTCTACCGCAGAGATCAATTTCATAATTGAAGGTTATACTAACGGTTCGATACCAGATTACCAAATGTCCGCGTGGCTCATGGCGGTATACCTACGCGGGATGACGAAACAGGAGACGATAGACCTCACGATGGCGATGGCGAATTCGGGCGAGACACTCGATTTGCACTCCGTCGCGCCGTTGGTGGTGGACAAACATTCCACCGGCGGCGTGGGCGACAAGGTCTCGCTAATCGTCGCGCCGCTAGTGGCATCCACCGGCTTGCCGGTTGGCAAAATGTCGGGACGCGGGCTGGGGTTCACGGGCGGTACGCTCGATAAATTAGATTCAATCGCGGGATTTTCCACCGAGTTCACCATCGAGAGTTTCCTCGACCACCTCGCGAAATACAATCTGGTGCTCGCGGGACAAACTGCCGATCTCGCTCCTGCTGACAAAGTTCTCTATGCCCTGCGTGATGTGACCGCGACGGTGGCGAGTATTCCACTGATCGCGTCGTCGATCATGTCCAAGAAGATCGCCGCGGGCGCGGATGCTATCGTGCTCGATGTTAAGGTCGGCTCCGGCGCGTTCATGCAGAACCTCGAAGAAGCGGTTGATCTGGCGCGCACGATGGTGGACATTGGCACCGGCGTGGGGCGCGAAGTCGTCGCGGTTCTATCCGATATGAATCAGCCGCTAGGCAACGCGGTGGGCAACGCCCTGGAAGTCAAAGAGGCGATAGAGACGCTCAAGGGACAAGGTCCCGCGGATCTAGTAGAGCATTGTCTCGTCATCGCCGACTATATGCTCTTGTTGGGGCAAAAAGCTCCCGACATCAGCGCGGCGCGTAAAATGACAACGGAAATTCTAGAATCGGGGCAGGCGTTCGCGAAGTTCAGAGAATTCATCGCCGCGCAGGGGGGAGACACGCGTCACATTGACGACCCGACTTTGTTACCACAGGCACAATATCAAAAAGTAGTGCCCAGCCCGCGCACGGGATATATCGCGGGCATTGATGCTCGCGAAGTGGGCTTAACCGGTGTGGAACTCGGCGCGGGGCGCGCCAAGAAGGGGGATCCAGTAGACCCCGCGGTCGGCATCGT
>CAZSIG010000409.1:0-2902 GCA_964606195.1 uncultured Anaerolineales bacterium | reverse complement strand
ACGTTTCACGCAAGAATGTACCCAGTTTTACTAACCATCGGAGATTTCAAACTATATTCTTACAGCTTCTTTCTCGATCTAGGTATTTTGGTCGCGCTAGTGACCACATATCGTCTCAGTCACCGTGCCATAAATACTCGCGAGAGATTCGTGGATATTGCTCTATCGGTCATACTGATGGGCATCCTCGGCGGGCGCGCTTACTATGCCTGGATTAACCACGCGTATTTCACCGAAAATTTGATCGAGGTGCTATACTTATGGCGCGGCGGATTAAGCTTTCAAGGCGCGTTGTGGGGCGGTATCTTAGCTCTAATCGCGCACGGCGCGGCTTTGGGGAAATTCTGGGAATTGGCGGATGTGACCGCGCCCGCGCTCGCGCTGGGACAGGCAATAGGATGGATCGGTTGCTTCCTGAATAGTTGTGTTTACGGATTGGTGGCGCGCGGTGCGATAACATTTGATTTGCCCGATAGCTACGGTGTCATCGCCCCGCGTTATCCATCGGCGTTATTCACTAGCTTGCTGTGCCTAGTCATACTGGGCATAACTCTGATAGTGCGGAAATATCGCCCCTTTAGCGGCGCGGTTTTCTTGGTTTATATGCTGATTTTCGCAACCGGACAGTTTTTCATCGAGTTCACACGCGGTGACGAGACTATCTACTATGGACTGCTGCGCGTAGACCAAGTACTATATTTAGTAGAAGGTGGAGGGGCATTGGTACTGCTCTTTCACCGTTTTTTCAAAAGTAGAGAGTTATATAGATGACCGATTTTTTATCCGCTGAGGCGTTGATGGAACATGTGCGCGCTCTGGCACAGGATATCGGACCGCGACCAACTGGTCACTCAGAGGAGGAACAGGCGCGCGATTACATTCGGCGCGTTTTACATGACGCGGAGATAACCGATATTGAGGAGATGCCATTCCCCGCTTGGGACACTTGGGGCTATCTGCTCATCGTACCGGCATCGCTATCCTTGATGGGTAACATATTGGGAAAGATTGGGCGATTTGGGAAATTGGTAGGGGGAACACTCACCCTTGCCAGCGCATATGATTTATATCTTTCGGCGAGAAACTCGCGGCAGTTTTTCTCGTTTCTGTATCCGAAATGCCAGACCGCGAATCTGATTGTGCGTGTTCCCGTGGTGAAAGAACCGCAACATCGCGTCGTGCTCATTGGGCACACCGATACCAATAAACGACGCGGTACGTTCGCCCCGACGGTCAAGCGGTTTTTGCCGCTCTCGATGACTGCGGGAATAGTGCTCGCAGCGATAAACGGCATTGCGCAAATTGCACAAGGAATCAGCGGGCGGAAAAAGGCGGATATAATCCAGCGCGCGAGCTTTTGGGGCTTAGCCGCGTTTTTGCCACTGCTGCTGCTCGATGAGAAGGATGGTTATATAGATGGGGCGAACGACAACGCGACGGGGGTAGCCTGTCTGCTCGGACTGGGCGCGCATCTGCGACAAAATCCGCTGTTCCATACCGAAGTTTGGTTGGCATTCACCGGCGCGGAGGAGGTCGGCTGTTTGGGGATACAGGAATTGTTAGACGTTTATGGAGAGGAATTGGCGGACGCGTGGTTTATCGATTTTGAGATGGTGGGTACAAAGGATGTCGCCTACGTGACGCGACATGGAGTCTCTTATTTGAGCAGTTATACCCCCGACGCGGAGTCGATGCAATTAGCAAAAGAGACGAGCGCGCAGTATCCAGAGTTGGGCATTTATGGTCGCCCGATGGTCATTGTCGAGGAAGTAGGCGCGCTGCACTCGCGCGGTTATCGCGGTATTTGCTTGGTAGGAGTAGGAGAAGATGGTTGGCTGGCAAATTGGCATCAGTACAGCGATAATGTTGATAATATCGAACCCACAGGTATAGAGCGCGCGGCGCGGTTCGCGCTGGCGATGATGCGAAGGCTGGATGAATTTGGGAGTGAAACCAAGGACTGGGGTGCTTCCTCGCGTTAATATCTTATCTGAGGAACCATTTGGGGCAGAAAGAAGTAAAAGGGCACGCGGCGCGCCGCGTGCCCTTTTCTACGTTTATTAGGGAGTTGAAGTTTGGACAAACTGCTAGAAACCTGTTTTCTGCGCTGACATGATAGAAATATGACCTCTGATGATCGCTGTTGAATAGATACGAGCTAATGCAATTAAGAAGAAAACGGGTTTCTGGTCTCCGCGTTGACTTTGTCTAAAGTCCAATGGGAGGAATACCTTAATTTCACCGCAGAGAGCGCGGAGGACGCGGAGTTTTCTCAAAGGAATAATTTTACAACCATCATACGCGGTCACAGCCAGTCATTGAAGGTCATATTTCTTAGATGACAGAAGCTATATCAAAAACTCTGCGCTCGTAGTTTATCCCCGCATGGGGACGTGCTCGGCGGTGAAAAATACACCGAAGTTGCGTAAGTCCTATCTATTTTTTCAGTATAGCCGACCGCGCCTAGTTATAGACGGGGCGTTAAAACCTTGCAAGCCGACTGGTTTGAAGCAAGGGAAAAAACGCGGGGTGCTGATTGTATTGCCTAGATTTTCACGCGGTGAAAATCTGTGTTATAATTCATTATTGAGCAAATGCAGCGCGTATGATTAGGGTAGGACTTACGCAAAACCGCATTATAACTAACCGCCGAGAGCGCAGGGGACGCGGAGGGTATCGGGAGAGATTTTTTGTGTTTGTCATACCCAATCATAAGTGTTCATTAAAAGTCATATCCGCAGCGCGCTAAAAAATTATCCAGAAAACTCTGCGCTCTCTGCGCCCTCGGCGGTGAAATTATTCTGAACTTGCGTAAGTCCTATAGGGAATACTGCTATTCCTAAGCACGAGCTTTGTACAGATTTTCACCGCTAGGAATGGGACAGTACCGGTGAAGAATTGT
>CAZSIG010000408.1:0-4168 GCA_964606195.1 uncultured Anaerolineales bacterium | reverse complement strand
TCCCTCCCCTCCCCGAACAGCGCGGCATTGCCCGCGTCCTCAACGCCATTCAGCGCGCGATCGCCGCGCAGGATGACCTCATCGCCGCGGCGCGAGAGGTGAAACGCGCCCTGATGCACCGCCTGTTCACCTACGGCGCGGGCGCGGAACCCGCGCCGACTAAGGAGACGGAAATCGGAGAGATACCGGAGCATTGGGAAGTGGCGCGGCTAGGTGAGTTGTGTGAAAAACCTCAATATGGTTATACAGCAAGTGCCACAGAGCAGCCACTGGGGCTTAAATTTCTGCGAATTACAGATATTCAAGAAGACAATGTGAACTGGGCGACCGTACCTTATTGTGAGATAGATAAAAATAAAATACCAAAGTACCAACTTCGGCAAGGAGATATACTATTTGCGCGTATTGGCGCAACTACAGGAAAAAGTTACTGCGTAGCAGAATGCCCCCCAGCAATCTTTGCATCCTATTTGATTAGAGTACGCACAAAATCGCGGCTACACTTTGCTTTCCTGAAACACATTGCCAATTCAGAAGCTTATTGGAAACAAATAAATGCGAGTAAGGGCGGGAGACTAAAGCAAGGCGTAAACATTCCCATACTCAAAGGGTTACTTTTACCTCTCCCTTATCTGTCTGAACAACAAGAAACCGCGAATATTTTGGATACTGCCGATAATAAAATCACCGCGGAGAAGCAACGCAAAGCCGCGCTACAAGAGTTATTCAAGTCGATGCTGCACGAACTGATGACCGGGAGAATACGCGTGAAAGATTTGGAGTGGTAATTATGAGCCTGCTCAGCGAAAAGCGCGACGTACAAGACCAACTGATCAACCACCTCATCGGCATCGGCTGGCAATACCTGCCACCGGGGGACGTCGCCGCGGCGCGGGGCGGTGATGAGGGCGAGCCGTTCCTGCCCGACATCGCCCGGGCGCAGCTAATCGCCCTCAACCCCGCGCTGGTCACCGCGGAGAACGTGGCTGAAGTGCTGCGGCGGCTGCGCGGCGTAGCCCCCAACCTGCACGGCAACGAGGAATTTCTGCGCGCCCTGCGCGGCGGCTGGACCCTCTACGACGCCGCGGCGCAGCAAGAGCGCAACCTCACCCTGATTGACTACGACCACGCGGCGCGCAACCGGTTCACCTTCACCCAAGAGTTCCCCTTCGCGGACTACGACCGCCGGCGAATGGATCTGGTGCTGTTCATCAACGGCTTCCCCGTCGTCGTCATCGAGAACAAAGCCCCCACCCTGACCGCGCCGGAACTGGACGCCTTTCGCCAGGTGCAACAGACCTACACCGCGCAAATCCCCGCCTTCATCAAATTCCCGCAAGTATTCGTCGCCTGCAACAGCCGCGTCCACTACGGCGCGACCTGGAACGACGATCTCAAGGCGTTCTATCGCTGGAAAGTAGCGGGCAAGGATTACGGGCTGGCGCGGCTGAGCAAAGCGCTGCTCGACCGCGACCGCCTGCTGCGGATACTGCGCGATTACGTCGTCTTCTTTCGCGCCGACGACCAGACGCACAAATATATCCTTCGTCCGCACCAGATGCGCGCCGTCGAGCGCATCGTCCGCCGCGTCGCCCAGGGCGAGGCACCGACCGGCTTAATCTGGCATACGCAAGGCTCAGGCAAGACCCTGACGATGATCATCGCCGCCCGCGTGCTGCGCCGTCTGGAGAAGCTGGCTAATCCCACCATCCTCATCGTCGTCGACCGCCGCGAACTGGAGACGCAGATGACCCAGAACCTGGAGGCGTTCGGCTTTCCCCTGGTGGAGACCGCGCAGAGCAAAAAACACCTGCGGGACCTGCTCCAATCCGACTATCGCGGCTTGATCGTCACCCTGATTCACAAATTCGACCGCATTCCCAAAAAACTCAATGACCGCGCCAACATCATCGTGCTAATCGACGAGGCGCACCGCTCGCAGGAAGGCGACTTGGGCATCTACATGCGCGCCGCGCTGCCGCAAGCGTATTACTTCGGCTTCACCGGCACGCCGGTGGACAAAGGACAGGTCGGCCGCGGCACCTTCGAGAAATTCGGCAAACCCGACCCCGACGGCTATCTGGACAAGTACGGCATCGACGAGTCGATTGAGGATAAAACGACCGTGCAGTTGTACTACACGTTAGCCCCCTCCAACCTCCGCATCGACCGCGACACCCTAGAGACGGAGTTCTACCGCGTCATGGAGGACGCCGGCGTCGCCAGCATCGAGGAGCTGAACCGCCTGCTCGACCGCGCCGATACGCTCAAGGCGGTGCTCAAAGCCCCCGCCCGCGTGGCGGAAATCGCCGCGCACGTCGCCCGGCACTATCGCGAGAACGTCGAACCGCGGGGCTTCAAGGCGTTTCTGGTCACGGTAGACCGCGAGGCGTGCGCGCTCTACAAAGCGGAATTGGACAAAATCTTGCCGCCGGAATACAGCACCGTCGTCTATACCGCCAATGCGCGTAAGGACGGCGCGCTGCTCCGCCGCTATTACCTGAAAGGCGACCAGGAAAAACAGGTACGGCGGGCATTTCGCGACGATGCCCAGCCCAAAATACTCATCGTCACCGAGAAACTGCTCACCGGCTACGACGCCCCGGTGCTCTACGCCATGTACCTAGACAAACCGCTCAAAGATCACACCCTGCTGCAAGCGATCGCCCGCGTCAATCGCCCCTACACCGCCAAGAAAAGCGGGCTGATCGTGGACTACATCGGCATTTTCGAGGATCTCCAGCGCGCCCTGGCGTTCGACCGCGCCGCGGTATCTCAGGCGTTGATCGACATTGCGGAACTGAAAAAGGAGTTCGCCGAACTCCTAGCGCAGCTCGAACAGACTCTTGCCCCCTTGAATCTGGCGGGCGACGAGCAAGACCGCACCGCGCGCATTATCGAACACTTCTTCGAGGTAGACCGGCGCGAGGCGTTCAGCGCCGACTTCAAGCTGCTCCAAACCGCCTACGAGATCATCTCGCCGGATCCCTTCCTGCGCGATTATATCGACCGCTACACGCTCATCACGCAGGTGTACCGCGTCGTGTACAGTTACTTCGACCCTGAAGCTGCCAAGCGGAGAATGCGCCAAGACCTGTTACAAAAGACCGATGCCCTCATTCGCGAGAGTGTGGAGGTGGCGTACCTGGCGGAGCCGCTGCCGCTGTATCCCATCAATCGCGACCTGGCGCAGGTCATCGCCGCGGATAACCTGAGCGAGCAGGTCAAGGTCATCAACCTCTACCGCAGCTTCATGGCTTACGTCGAGGCGAACCAGACGGAACAGCCTTATCTGGTCTCTCTCGCGGAGCGGGTAAAAGAGACGCTCAAGAAACTGCACGCGCGGCAGATCAGCGTGCACCTAGCGTTACAACAACTGCAAGATAGCGCGGAAGAGGCGGTGCACGCGGCGGAGGAACAAAAAAGACGTAACTTGCCGGGCCGGAGCTTCGCGTTCTATTGGATTCTGCAAGGGTACCACCTAGCCAATGCGGAGGCGACCGCGCAGGAAGTAGCGCGGATTATGGATACTTACCCCGGCTGGCCGTACCATGAGCAGATCGCGCGGCGGGCGCGCCTCGAACTCTATAAAGTCCTCCAAAATGCCTTAGCCCCTGACCCGGCGCAGCTCAAGGAGGCGGTCGATAACTTGCTTCGAATGCAGCAGATAGTGGGAGAATAAGATGGCAGATTATGAAGTACAGATCAAGCAGGAACCGCGGCGTAGTCTGGCGCTGAAGCTCACCCCGCAGGGCATACAGGTACTGATCCCCACGTACCTAGACGCCAGCAGCGCGCCGGTTCGCGAGTTTATCGCGCGGGGCTTGCCGCGGCTGCCGGCTAGCGCGCCCCCGGCGGAGGGGCTGAGCCGGGCGGAATTACAAGAGCTGGTCGCGACGTGGGCGGCGCGGTTAGAGGTAACGGTGCACCGCGTCCAGATTCGGGAGATGCGCAATAAGTGGGGGTCTATCTCCACCGCGGGTAACTTGACGCTGGCGCGCGCCCTACTGCGGTTGCCGCGTCATCTGGTAGAATACGTCATCTGTCACGAGCTGTTACACCTGCACATTCCCGCGCACAGTCCCGCGTATCGCCTGCTACTACGCCGCCATATCCCCGATTGGCGCGCTCGCGAACGCGAGTTAGGGGCGTGGGTGGTGGGGGGGGG
>CAZSIG010000407.1:2752-4178 GCA_964606195.1 uncultured Anaerolineales bacterium | reverse complement strand
GCATTCTGCCGATGGTGGAAGTGGCTTCTCGCCTTATCATGGAGTCTTCATCCAATGTAGCTATCTGCGAAACCGCGTCTAAATAGCCATCGTTGCTTAACTTGCCCACATTCTTGACCGCGAGGAACCTGACGCGGTCGTTCTCGCTTTGCAACAAAGGAACCAAATATTTGCCATCAAAGTTCTCAGGAAGTCTTCCCAAGTTCTCCAGCAAAAACGCAAGTGTGCTACTATCATTCTCTTTCTGTGCTTTTGTAATTAGGTTATACAACCCCTCAATGTATTCATTTTTAAGCACATTTATGTATTCTTTAGTAAGCATAAATCTCTTTCGTTCGCGGCGTTTTTTTTCTGATCGCGTATAGACTTCCGAAGTTTTCCGAAACTTCGGAAGTCTGGAAAATCCAACTCAACTGAATCGGTGCCTCTAATTCTCCACCCGCTTAATCCATTGTAGCTCGCCTTCAGTGAACCGCGCCTGATATTCAAACCATTCGTAATCGTCCGCGCCGGGGGTGCCAATAGTCGTGTAGAAATAGATGTCTCCGTGATAAGGTACTTCAACGTCACCCACCGGCACCCTTTTGAGACATCCAAATGAACGGACTATTTTATCTTCTTCCCACTCTGGCGTCCCGTAGTAAGGACGTTCCTCCTCTGGTACTTCTTCGTATCTGACTTTATGGTGAATCAACTTCCCATCGCGAGTTATAGTGTAATGATCCATGACCGAATCAAGGCTCTTCGTCTGAAACAAGGCGTCTTGAACAACCGCGTCCGGTAATGGATATTCACATCGTATCTCGTCAAACATGCCCATAGTCTCACCTTCTCATTTTCAGTCTTGAGTAATTCCTAATTCGCGTAACCGCGCAAGCAGTTTTTCTCTATATTCCACTAACAATCGCTTAGGCAAGCACAATGAAACTAATTTTGCCCTAAGCACATCGCGGTACCATTCCATATTCAACAGGCCTTACGCAGACTATGTAGTGATTAACCGCCGAGAACGCCGAGGACGCGGAGAGTACCGCGCAAGATTTTTTGGGGCTGGTCATACCCGATCATAAGTGTTCATTGAAATTCATATTCGCGGCGCGATCAAAAACTACTCCGAAAACTCTGCGCTCGTAGTTTATCCCCGTACGGGGGCGCCCTCGGCGGTAAAATTATTTTGAACTTGCGCAAGTCCTATTGTCATTTTTCGCTCCTTGCCGCGCCCGCGTTCCTTTTGCATAAAACGTAACCATCATCCCCACAACCATCCCCGCCACCGCGCCTATTACTATCCCATAGCCCGCGTCATGAACCGCCAGCAGTTCTACGTAACCTTCGCCATAAGCCACCAAATAAAAAGTCGCGCCGCGATAGCTAAATGGATGATTGACCCTGATGATACGCCGCGCAACCTCGTCTCCATTCTCCA
>CAZSIG010000407.1:0-2652 GCA_964606195.1 uncultured Anaerolineales bacterium | reverse complement strand
GTGTTGAAAATATCGAACAGTCCTATCGCGTGAAACAGTTCGGCGCGCCCGCCATACTTGGCATGCGTTAGTTCCAGCCAATGCTCGTAAGCCGCCACGTCTGTGCGCATCTGCGCGGGCATTTGAGGCACTAACGTCCCTGCCAACACCGCGATAGTGATGATTATGAGCAGCACCACCGCCAGTCGTAAGCTCGCTAAGGCGCGCAGCAGCCCGTTTGCCGATTTACCCATCCGTCTATTTGTTATAGAGTGGCGACATAGAGCGCAACCGCGCCACGATGGGCGGGAGCTTCTCTATCACGTAATCCACATCCGCCTCAGTATTGTCGGTGCCCAGACTCAGGCGTAGGCTGCCATGCGCGACTTCGGGCGGCACGCCCATCGCGCGCAAGACGTGCGACGGCTCCAATGACCCCGAAGTGCACGCCGAGCCGCTCGACGCCGCGATGCCCAACACATCCAAACTCAACAACATCCCTTCACCCTCGATGTAATTGATAGTGAAATTCGCGTTGTTGGGCAGTCGCTTGGTAGGATGCCCGCGAAGCTGCACATCTTCGATATTACCTAATATTCCCGCAATCAATCTATCGCGCAGCGCGCCGATGCGTTGGTTGTTTTGCGCGCGATTATCGTTAGCCATCTCCAACGCGGTGGCTAATCCCACGATGTATGCGGTGTTCTCCGTTCCGGCGCGCCGATTTCGTTCCTGTCCCCCACCGGTCTGCATTGCCCAAAACGGCTGTCCTTGTCTCATATACAAGACGCCTATCCCCTTGGGACCGTAGAATTTATGCGCCGAAAGCGATAGCGCGTCCACGTTGAGTTTTTGTACATCCAAATCGAGCACGCCGCCCGCCTGCACCGCGTCGGTGTGAAGCGGAATATTATGTTCGCGGGCAATCGCGCCAATCTCCGCGATGGGCTGTATCGTGCCGACCTCATTGTTGGCATACATGATGGAGATGAGCACCGTCTGCGGCGTAATCGCCTTTTTCACGTCGTCGGGGTCTACCATGCCGTATTCGTCTACGGGCAGATAGGTCACGTCAAAGCCGAACTTTTTTTGCAATTGCTCACAGGTATTCTCAACCGCGTGGTGTTCTATAGACGAGGTGATAATGTGGTTGCCCATGCCGCGGTCGCGACGGGCGAAACTGATGCCGCGCACCGCGAGATTATCGCTCTCGGTGCCGCAACTGGTGAAGATTATCTCTTTCGGCTTCGCGTTTAGGATAGTCGCGACGGTCGCGCGCGCCTTTTCAATTGCCTCTGCCGCCGCGCGTCCCAAGCTGTACACACTTGACGCGTTGCCGTATATTTGGGTGAAATATGGCAGCATCGCCTTCACGACTTCGGGCTTGACTGGAGTCGTCGCGGCGTGGTCCATATAGATTAGTTCTGATGACTTGTTGGTCATTTTTCGTTCTCCCCTTATGACAAAAATTTCAGCATAACTACGCGAAATCCAAAAAACCTCAATACTATTATACTGTTTTGTATTGATATTGTAAAGTCACGCGAAATACTCTCGCGGTTTCTTGCTGGCACTGGTTCAGTTCAATTAGATTCTGAAAAATCCCCCGCGAGTTAATCACGAATGTCCCGAATTTGCGAATAGCCCGAATAAAAAAGCAAGAAAATTCGCGTAATTTGGCCATTCGTGTTATTCGTGATCTATATCCAACTCCACTGAACCAGTCCCTTCTTGCTTAAAATGCCCTTTTTGTGATAGAATTTGCTTAGGTTGTGAGTTCTGATAGGAATTTTTCGATAAGCAGGAAAGATAAGGCAAAGAAGGGAAAATCAAAATGGATAAAATCAAACTCGGCGGAATTGTACAAAATCCGCATTTAGCGAGGATTTCAGTATTGGAGGTCGCGGAGAGGCCCGGCATTGCCGGAAAACTCTTGGGGGCCTTGGGCGAAAAGAATGTGAACGTTCAGTTTATTGTGCATTGTGTGGACTTGCGCGGTCGCGGGGTGATTACCTTTTGCGTGGCTGATGATGATCTGGATATAGCACTTGAAACTACCGAAAAGGTACGTCCGCATTTAGAGGCAGAGGAGATTACCCATCAGAGAAATGTCGCGCTAATCTCGATTTTCGGTCCCGATTTTCGGGAACGTCCGGGGATTGCTGGCGCGATGTTCAACACCTTGGCTAAAGGTGGCATTTCGATCTTGGCGATCAGTACATCTATTTCCACAGTTTCTTGTCTTATCGATGGTGATAAACTTGGCGACGCGGTAGAATTACTGCACGATAGTTTCGACTTACCATAATTGGCTTTAGAGTTAAATGACTTGGATAAACGAATGACACGAGGATTAGAAAGCTTCGTGCCATTTTGATGTTTTGGAGATGAATGATACAGCAGGTTTTGCTAATCACCGCGAGGTATGGTACAATGGAAAAGATAGGGGGGCGGTTGAGTCCTGGTGGGCTCCGCGGTCTTCAAAATCGTTGAGGGGTGCCGCTGAGGTGGCCCTGGTGGGTTCGACTCCCATCCGCTCCCGCTGTTGAGCTTGCCCGTCACAAGCATCGTGGCGGGCAATTGTATTAGGTAGGAATTACGTAAAACCGCACTATAACTCACCGCAGAGAGCGTCCCCGTGCGGGGATAAACGACGGACGCGGAGTTTTCTCA
>CAZSIG010000406.1:0-4182 GCA_964606195.1 uncultured Anaerolineales bacterium | reverse complement strand
TAGATAGAGGAGATAAACTAACCATGAAAATCGTATTAGACGCGATGGGCGGCGACCACGCGCCGAAGGTGGTAATCGAGGGCGCGATATTGGCTGCCCGCGAATATGGTATTGAAATTGTGCTGGTCGGCAAAGAGGACGTGGTGCGCGCTGAACTAGAGAAACATGACACCGCGGGGCTGCGCCTTCCCATCGTCCACGCTGGTGAAGTGGTGGAGATGGACGAGCACACCGAAGCGGTGAAGCAAAAGCGCGATTCATCTTTGGCGGTGGGTATGCGGCTGATAAAAGATGGCGCGGCTGACGCCTTCGTCTCCGCGGGCAACTCCGGCGCGGTGATGGCGTCGGCGGTACTGCGCGGCATCGGCATGGGGCGTATTCGCGGCATCAAGCGCCCCGCGCTCTGCACGTTCTATCCCGTTTCTCCCACGCCCACGCTGCTGCTCGATATGGGCGCGCAGGCGGATTGCAAACCGGAATACCTCGTCCAGTTCGCCCAGATGGGCAACATCTACGCGGAGCGGGTGGTCGGCATCGAAGATCCGCGCATCGGCATCATCTCCAACGGCGAAGAGGCGGACAAAGGAAGTATGTTAGTGCGCGATACTTTTCCATTGTTACAACAAAGTGGATTGAACTTCGTCGGCAACGTGGAAGGTAAAGATTTGACAAAAGGCACGGCGGACGTGGTCGTGACCGACGGCTTCACCGGCAATGTGATAGTCAAGACGACCGAGGGGGTCGCGGCGTTTCTGGCGCGGTTCTTCAAACAGCAATTGACCGGCGGCGCATTGAACAAACTTGCGCTGGTGCTGATGATTCCGGGCGCGCTATTGCTGATTCCGAGTCTACTGCTGCTCATTCCGACATTCAAACGTATCGCCAAGCGAGTAGATTACGCGGAGTTGGGCGGCGCGCTGCTGCTTGGCGTGGACGGCGTAGTGGTCATCGCGCACGGGCGGTCGAACGCGAAGGCGATTAAGAATGCCATTCGCACCGCGAAGGAGGCGGTCGAGGCGCGCATGGTGGAAATTATCAAAGAGGAACTGAACCGCGCCCCCGTGAAAAGTCAATGATGCTCACCGCGTTGATACTCGCACTGACCGTTGTCCTATTCCTGCCGACGCTGCGCTGGCTCGTCCTATCGTGGCTCAACGACCCATATTATTCACATGGTTTGCTGATTCCGTTTATCTCCGCGTTCTTCGCCTGGCGCGCCTGGCGTGAACAAGGTGCGAGAGTTGTAACCACAGAGACACAGAGGGCACAGAGAAATTCTGTGTATGCTTTGTCTCTTATCGGCGCGGGGGTGCTATTGCACTTATATGCCCTGCCGCGCCGCGCTTATCCCCTTTCCGCGACCGCACTAATCATCGTACTAACAGGTATCGTCTGGCACCAGCGCGGTTTATACTCATTACGCATCTTCGCGTTTCCACTGGCGTTGCTATTTTTGATGATTCCCCTCCCATTGGCAGAATATCTCGCACCGCGTTTCGAGGCTGCTACGGCGACCGCTGCGACGCGCTTCGTGCAACTGCTCGGTATCCCCGCGCAGCAAACGGGCGCGCAGATAAGCCTGCCCGGCGCGAGTGAGTTCGTCATCGGCGCGCCATGCAGCGGGTTGCGCTCGCAGCTCGCGTTGTTGACGCTGATGATTATTTTCGTCTATGTGATAGAGGGCGCATGGCAGGGGAAAATCATCTTGCTTGCCGCGGCGATACCGATAGCGTTCGGGGCAAATATAATTCGCGTCGCGCTGCTGCTCATCATCGCTCACGTTTTCAGCGCGGAGTTGGCGATGCGTTATTTTCATACGCTCGCCAGTCCGGTGTTGTTTTTATTGTCGTTTGGATTGTTGATTGGGTTGGCGCGGGGATTTGTAATTCGTAATGCGTAATCGAAGTTCGTGGTTGGTTATACTACTGTTGCTAAGTGCAGTAGGAATAATGTATTGGCAAACCGCGCGTCCGCAGCCTACTCCGGTTGCCGACGCGCCAGAATTTCTCCATACGTTTTTCGTGGATATAGAAGGGTGGTACGAAATCTCCCCGCACGAGGCGGCGGTGCTCAGCCCTTACGATTTGCGCCTCGCCGCGCTGCCAAATAGCCTGCCGCTGATGATGGGAGAGTGGCGCGGCGCGGAGCTGCCCATTGACGCGGAAATCATCGAGTGGTTTGATAATCCCGATTTGGCACTTCAACGACAATACACCAACGCGCGCGGTGAAACGGTGCGGCTGACGATCATTGGGTCGCGCGGGGCGAAGAGCTTTCACATTTTCGAGCACACTCCCGCGACCTGTTATCCGCTGTCTGGTTGGGATATGGTAGATGAAGGTTTGGAGGTGGTCGAGATCAGAGATGGAAAAATCACGGTGCGCCGCGGCGTGGCGCAGAATGGTGACGACGCGCTCGTGGTGCTGTATTGGTATCTGTGGGAATCGCCGCGCCGCGCCGCGACCGACGGAGTGCTCTCGATGCGCGCGACCACGCCGGTGATAAATTCGGAGCAGGAGACACTGGAGATGCTGAAGACCGAATTTCTCGGCGCGCTGTTTGCGGATGTGGCGCGGTGGCGGCGGTTCTAGGTCAGGAATGCGTTATCGGCAGGCGCGCGATTCGCTTGCGCGAGAGGGGGGAATAAGGTATAATTTGTGAAGTGCTTGGGGGGAGCACAATTTTACTTAGGGAGAGGTTGAACGAAAATATGATGTGTGTAAAAGATAGAGAACGAGAAACTGTTGATAATCAGGGGGTGAAAATCGAAAAATGGGGTAGAGCTATCGCGGTATTTGCGACTGTGGTGCTTCTACTGGGACTGTTTGCTGGAGCGACAACCGAAATAGCCGCGCAAGAGTCTGTCACTGATGAATTGGATTTGTTGGAGCAACTCAGGGGTGAAAATACTAAGTCTGACATTATTCCAACAGCGGATAATCTGCAACTCTCGATAGTAGTCGCGCCGACGGAATTCTCTCGCGGAGATGTGTTGACGTACACCATGACGCTGATCAATTTAACCGGTAGTTCGGTCACTAATGTAATTGTTATCGATACCTTACCAGCGGAAACAACCTACGTCCAAGATAGCGCGACCGGTAACGCTAGATTGGTGGGCGATAGTTTGATGTGGGAGCTTGATTCTTTGGACAATGGCTCCGCGGATGAGTTTTCCTATCAGGTGCGCGTCAATATTTCGAGCACTACGAATGCCATCTCGAACTACGCGGCGGTGAGTTCAGATCAGACTCCTTCAGTACAGAGTAATGTATGCACAAGTACATTGAAACTAACTTATGTATACTTACCTATAATCACGAAGAACTGGCCGCCCATACCACTGGTGCCAACGTTGAATCAGATCACAAACGCGACCTTTGGAACGAGTGGCATGAATTACACCGTCTCCTGGCAAGAGGACGCGGGTACGGGAGAACAAAGCGCGATTCAGTTCGTCCTTCAAGAAGCGAGCGATAGCACCTTTTCCAGCATCAATCAGGAGTGGTCTGTCAGTAGTTCAACGTTGAGCCGCGCCTTCACCAACAAACCACTTGGCTCGTATTACTATAGGTTGAGAGCTTGTAACTCCAATGGGTGTAGCAATTGGAGTGATTATCAATACATACTTGTGCGTCTGCCCGCGCAACCGACGTTGAATTCGGTCAACAACAATGGCAGCGGTGACTACACTGTATCCTGGAACGACCCTGATCCTGATCTGAAACAGAACTATTACTTGCAAGAAAGTACCGACAACTTCGCGAGTTTAACTAATCATTGGGATAATCTTACTGCTAGTTCGTATCAAATCGCAGATCGCAGCGCGGGAACATATTACTACCGCGTCAGGGGAGAGAGTTCAGTCGGTAGCGGACCGTGGAGTAACGTCGTCACGGTTCAAGTGGATCCGCCTGTGCAAACCGGCTGGACACAACGAGCACCAGCTAATTCGCCAGCTATCGATGCTGGGGCAGCGGGGCGCGCCGGGCACAAGATGGCATATGCCAACAACCGCGATGTCGTCGTGATGTTCGGTGGCGGTAACGAGGGATGGGCGCGTCAGGATCTGTGGGAATGGAACGGCACGAACTGGACGCATCGAACTTCGGCGAATGGGTTGTATCCGCCGCCGCGCCGCGAATTTGCGATGGTATACGATTCGGCGCGCGGTGTTGTGCT
>CAZSIG010000405.1:0-4191 GCA_964606195.1 uncultured Anaerolineales bacterium | reverse complement strand
ACCTCCGCGTCTGGGCGTTCTCACATACTTTCATTGGTGTCACTTTTCTTTAGCAAGAAGTTTCATAAACACTGATACTTCGACTATCTGGACACCATACTCAGCGAGCATTTTATTCTTGAGAATGGTGTCTCCCTTGAGATCATCGTCTCCAGTAACGAGATAGGGCACTTTACCCGCGATAGCCGCCGTCAAAAAAATATCATCTTTAGGGTCGCGGCATAGTGTAACTTGCGTTATAAGTTTCACTATCTCCGCGCGCTCATAAAGCAACTCTCCTATCTCTTGCACATCGGATCTAGTAATATAGCGCTGAAATTTCGGACGCGCCAGTACGGTTATCAATTCGGCAATCAATTCCTCCGCGGTGACCAGTATGAATTGCTCCTCTTTCCACGCTTGAATAATACGTCGCGTCGAGCTACCCTTGAGGAAACCGCTGATAAGTACGTTGGTATCAACTACGGCTCTGAGCATAGAGTTCTGCGCGGGCGCGTTCCACTTCGGCACTAATCTCCTCCTCACTTATCGGATCACGGTCAACGCGGTCCCATACGCGCGCCAGCAATCTTTCCAAGCGTTGTTTCCATGAAGGTTGCGCTTCCAATTCACTTAGGCGCGTTAGCGCTTGCAGTATGTCTTGCCAGATTGTGAATTCCAGCACTACCGCTTTTTGATTGCCCTCTGCGTCCACTACAAACTGCGCCGCTTTCATCGCCTCTGTCACGCTCATAAACTTACCTCCTACCCAGCTACTTATTCTGCGCGTTATGATAGCACAGATGCACATCGTTGTCAAGCGTAAATTCAGAGGTAGTCTATCTATCTTCGCGAATGTGGTCAAGATGTTCGTATCTGCCAAAATCATTACGCTGTCTCCAGCAATGCTATTTGCCGTTCCATTTCCCCTACAGTTACCTCAGCATACTCAGGTTCCACCCCATACTCGCGCAGCACATCCGCCATTTCCCAGGTAAACACCCCCGCGATTTCCGCTGCCCGCGCCAGTGTAACCTTATCGTTTAGTCGGTAAACTTCCGCCGCTACTGCTTGCCGCAAATTATCGGGAATTGTCGCCATAAACGCGTCGCACTGTTCGCGGTCAGAAGGCATTTTTACTTCAACCCATTTTAGCATAGAGTCGCCGCATAGTAAAATCTTACCGCGCACTTTACAAAGGGTCCGCGCTTCGATTGCCACCGCGCCGCGCCGAAAACCACTTGCCCCCGCGTGGTTTTTGCAGTACAATTCTCGCTTAATATGTCATAGGACTTACGCAAGTTCAGTATAATTTCACCGCCGAGGGCGCGGAGCGCGCAGAGTTTTCCGGGTAATTTTTTATCGCGTCGCGAATATGGCTTTTAATGAGCACTTATGACTGGGTATGACAATCACAAAAAATTTTCACGACACTCTCCGCGCTCTCTGCGGTGAGTTGTAGCGCGGTTTTGCGTAAGTTCTATGTCATTTGGTACCGAAAATAATTAGTGGGGTGACTATCTATGAAAGATTTACGAGAATATCTTAACGCGGGGAACATCCTCATCGCGGATGGTGCGATTGGCACGATGCTCCAAGCCGCGGGGCTGCCGCCAGGCACGCCGCCCGATTTATGGAACGTGGAGAATCCCGCTGCCATTCGCGGTGTCTACCGCGCCTACCTTGACGCGGGGGCGCAGGTAATTCTCGCCAACACATTCGGCGGCAACCCGATTCGGCTGCGCATTGCGGGGGGATTGGAAGAACGGATGGCGGAATTGAACCGCGCCGCGGTCACATTAGCTAAAGAGGAAGCGGTGGGACAAGCCTACGTCGCGGCGGATATGGGTCCAACCGGGGAACTGCTCGCGCCGCTGGGGACGCTGAGTTACGAGGACGCGGTCGCTGCTTTCGCCGCGCAGGCGCGCGTATTGGCGGAGAGTGGGGCTGATTTAATTTGGATCGAGACGATGAGCGACGTGAACGAGGCGCGCGCCGCCGTCGAGGGTATCAAACAGGTCACCGATTTGCCGGTGTTCTGTTCGCTCAGTTTCGAGCTGAAAAAGGACAAAGCGCGCACGATGATGGGCGTCTCGCCGCGTCAAACCGCTGAAACCCTCTGGCATCTAGGCTTGACCGCCATCGGCGCGAACTGCGGTGATGGTTTAGAGGTAATGACGCCGGTACTGACCGAATTTCGCGCCGCGCTCCCCGACGCGGTGCTCATCGCCAAGCCGAACGCGGGGCTGCCGCGTATGGTGGACGACGAGACCGTTTTCGATCTCGGCGCGGAGGAGATGGCGGCGCACATGCCGCATTTGGTGGAATTAGGCGCGCAGGTCATCGGCGGTTGCTGCGGCAGTACGCCAGCGCATATTGCTGCCATCGCCGCCGCGTTGAGCTAATCACTAGCGCACCCATCAAGGGTGCGGCTACATTTGAAAATATTGAGGAGATAAATAGCATATTATGAATACACAACAACAACTAATTGCCAAGATTAAAGACAAAACCGCGCAGATCGCGGTCATCGGCATGGGCTACGTCGGCTTGCCGCTGGCGGTCGAATTCGCCGAAGCGGGATTTCGCGTTGTCGGCATAGATGTGAACGCGAGCAAAATGGAACTGCTCAACGCGGGCGAGAGCTACATTCCCGATATTCCAACGGAGGTCATGGCGCCGCTGGTCAACGCGGGGAAACTATCCGGCACGACCGATTTCAGCGTGTTGAAGAATGCCGACGCGGTCAGCATCTGCGTACCGACGCCGTTGGGCAAGAGCAAAGACCCCGACATTTCGTACATCGTCGCGGCGAGCGAGCAAATCGGCACGTATGCCCACGCGGGGATGTTGGTGGTCTTGGAGAGCACCACTTACCCCGGCACAACAGATGAGGTGATTCTCCCGCGTCTGATCGAAGCGGAAATGGACGTGGGCGAAGACTTTTTCCTCGCGTTTTCGCCGGAGCGTGTCGATCCGGGCAACGAGGTGTGGCAGACGCGCAACACGCCAAAGGTGCTCGGCGGCGTCACTCCGAATTGCTTGGCGGTCGCCACCGCGCTCTATCAACACGCGGTGGACAAACTTGTACCGGTCTCCTCCACGCAAGCCGCAGAGATGGTCAAACTGTTGGAGAACACCTTTCGTGCCGTCAACATCGCGCTGGTCAACGAGATGGCGATCATGTGCGACAAGTTAGGCGTGGATGTGTGGGAGGTAATCGAAGCCGCGTCGACCAAGCCGTTCGGATTCATGCCGTTCTATCCCGGCCCCGGCGTCGGCGGGCACTGCATTCCGCTCGACCCACATTATCTCTCGTGGAAGCTCAAGACGCTGAACTACAGCGCGCAGTTCATCGAACTCGCGGGGGAGATCAACAGTCACATGCCCGATTACGTCGTCGGCAAGGTCACGGACGCACTGAACGACGCAGTTAAGCCGGTCAAGAGGTCGAAGGTGCTGATACTAGGCGTGGCGTATAAGCCGAACATCGACGATGTGCGCGAGAGTCCCGCGCTCGACGTGATACATCTGCTTGACGAGAAGGGCGCGGAGGTCAGCTACCATGATCCGTACATTCCCACACTAAAACATGAGATATTGGAATTGGAATCGGTCGATCTGGCGGACGCGCTACCGAATGCCGATTGTGTGGTGATCATCACTGACCACGATGTTTACGATTGGGAGCAAATTGTGAATCAGACTACGCTCATCGTAGATACGCGGCACGCCCTGCGCGGTGTCAGCGGTACGGCAAAAGTAATGGGATTATAGTTTTAGGACTTACACAACTTCGGGATATTTTTACCGCCGAGCACGCCCCCGTGCGGGGATAAACTACGAGCGCAGAGTTTTTTGATGAAATTTTTATCTGCTGAAAAATATGACTTCAAATGATTGGATATGACCGCGTATACGCGATGCAAAACTAATCTTTTAGCAAAGCTCCGCGTTCTCTGCGCTCTCTGCGGTTAATTACTACATAGTCTGTATAAACCCTAAGTTTATGACCTGAATCAAAAGAGGACACGAGATGATTCGTGTCCTCTTTTGTTCAAGCTCTTTGGGAATTTGTGGGATCAGCTTAACACGCGGTTTATCTTTTGCCACTAACTATAGCCCTATGGATTACCCTAATTGGCACAAAAAGCCAGAAAATTAGTGAAAATTCGTGCAATTAGTGGCAGATTCTTCCTTGTACTTCCTGAA
>CAZSIG010000404.1:0-4204 GCA_964606195.1 uncultured Anaerolineales bacterium | reverse complement strand
AAGCCGTACAGGTGCGCGTAGAGGGCGTCCAGTTCCGCGCGCTGCCGCGCTCGCCGCTCTTCGTCCCACTTGAACGGTGGATGCGGGAAGCCGTTCGGCGCGGGGGGCGCGATGAGCGATAACCACTCCGGCGGCTCCGCGCCTACATGCCCACCCGTCGCCGCGACGTTCGCCGCCCATTGTTCTTTAATCGCGCCGCGCAGGGCTGTGTCTGCCTCGCGCCATACGTCGTCGGCGAACGCTTTGATGTCCCACGCGGTGTAGGTCAGTTCCAGCACGCGGGGGACGATGTACCGTAGCAGCGCGGGCGTGTAACGCGCGGGGGGAAGAACAGGAAACTGCTGAACAATAAAAAAGTTGAAATGTGTCCCACCTGTTTTTTGGCGCGCTACGAAATCGAAAGACATCGCGGTTAAATTGGCTAACAGCCCACACACTCGAATGACATCAGGATTTTCAAAAATAAGCAAAGGGGCGTTGTTGCCAATTGCTGACCAAGGCAACAACGCGAAAATGGATGTTCGTTCATTAGTCGCATTAGTAATATCTCGAAAAGCTAACATCCATCCTTTACCACGCGCCAAACTTTTTACGACCTTATCTTCACTTACCCAATACCAGGGCTGCACTACAAAATTAGAATCGGCGTACTGCTCTAAAGCTGAGTTTAATAGGTGTGTATCACTTCTGCCGTCCACCCCCGCGTAAGTCCCAAACCGATGGTCAAAGTGCCATATCATCTTGGCTTCATACAACGGCAAATACACCTCCGCGCCGCGCACGAAGCGATTACCTATTAGTTTGTACCCCGCTTTTTCCAAATCCTCTCGCGTATGGAAAAAATGGGAATTGTTGGTCATGTGGAACATTGCCATAAACTGCACGCTCCACGGATTTTCCTCCGTCTCCTCATTCACCAGCACCGGCGCGGCTTCGTACAGCTTCCGCGTCAACGCCGCGTCGCGCTGCGTGCGGAAAATCGGGCAGGTGCGCGTGTTCGGGTTGATGAGGGCTAAATCGGCGCGGTTCAACGTAAACCGCCGCGCCGCGTCTGCCAATTCGTCGGGAGTACGCAGGAAAAAGGCAAACTCCGCTACATCCGCCGCGCCCCCTGTCAGGGTTATCAAACTAAATTTATAACTGCGGTGGACGCCCGCGAACAATCCCGCGCTGTTCACAAAATCATACAGGCTGACCAGCTCCGCGTTGTCCATCAGCGCGGCGAAATAATCGCGATAGGTGTAATCGGTCGCGATGCCCGTCGGCACAATAATCCCCGCGCGCCCCGTTTCCGCCAGCAGTTCGCGCACCAATCCCGCGAAGACGGCGTAAGTGTTCACATCCCCCACGCCGGTCAGCGGATAGCGCCCAGAATCACGCAAGAAATGGCTCGCCGTCTCGCTGTCGCGCAGCGCGGCGGCATATTCCGCCGCCAACGCGGGGGCAGTCTGCGGCAGCTTCTTAATCAATTTGCGCCGCGCCGCCGCGTTGCGCGCATTGGCGATATCCGCCGCCCGCGCCGCGAAAAACTCTTTCTCTTGCAGCTTAATCCGCTCCCACGGCGGATTGCCCAAAATCACGTCGAAGCCCCCGCCATTGCCTCCCCTCGCCCTATCAGGGAGAGGGTCCGGGGATGAGGGTGAAATCTTAAAAACTTCCGGAAATTCCAGATGCCAATGGAAGAAGCGATACCGCGCCGCCGCCGCCGCGACCTGCTCTAGCATCTCCGGCACCACCGCTGCCGCGCCATCCGCCCGCAGCCGCACCAACTCGCGCTGCGTCGGTGCCCCCGGCATCTCCGGCGTCATCTGCCAGAAAAACGCCGCCGTCCAAAAGTCCGCCTCCAGCTTCTGCTGTTGATACTCATCGCCTGACAGATACGCCGCGTATCGTTCGCGCGCTGCCTGCGGGTCGCGCTGCGCCAAATCGCTGATGAGCAGATATTCCTGCCGCACCGTCCCGTCCAGGTCATATATCGTCACGCGAAACAGGTCTTCTTGTATCGCGCCCTTCTCCCACTCGCGCAGTTCTCGGCGATGCCGCGCCCGCACCTCCTTCGCCGTCGCGCGGTCATCGCCCGTCACCCCCAGCGCGAACGCCTCCGCTGGTATCCCCGCCGCTAACAGCTCAGGCGTCGTCCCAATCAGCGAGTTGCCACATTTGATGTGGTGGTCGAGGAAATTGAGCGGCTCGTCGCGTACGCTGGCGTTAATCCAGAGCGAGACCTTGCACAGCTCCACCGCCATCGGGTTCAGGTCGACCGCGTAGATGCAGTGCGCCAGTACATCGCGCCGCGCCTGTTGCACCGCCGCTTCGCGGGGATATTCGTCCCCCGTGCGAATGCGTGCCAGTTCCGCGCCCAGGGCGTTGTTCGCCTGCACTAGAAAATGCCCGCTCCCCGCCGCGGGGTCGCACACCTTGATATTCAACAACGCCGCCTCGCCCGCGGCGCGCTGTGCCTCCGTCAGCTCCGCGTAATCGGTCAGCAAGCCGCCCGAAATGTCTATGTCAAAGCTGCGCTTTGACACTCCGCGTTTTGCGTCCTCCTCCGGAGTGCCGAAGCGGCGCTTTGGCGTTGCGGCTGGAGTGAAGCGGAGCTTTGGCTCAATCGGTAAGCCCGCCGCGCGCAGCCGCGCCCGCGCCACTGGCAGCAGCGCGCTCTTAATCAACTCATTGACCAGCGAGTCGTGGGTGTAATACGAGCCGGTCGTCTTGCGCGCCGCGCCGCGTGGGTCGAGGAAAAAGGTATGCGCGGGAATCTCTTGCCCCTCCACCACCTCGCGCTGTGTACTAACGCGGGGCGTGTAGTCCAACAGGCTCTCGTAGATGGAGCCTAGCTCCTCCACGCCCAAATCCGCGTAGGAAATGCGTTGTAACACCCCGTCGCGCTCAATCAGCGTCAGGGCGCGTATCGCGCGTAGCAGGGCACTGTTGGGACAGACGCGGTCACGTAGGGAAAAAGCGGGTTTCTCGAAGAAAGCCATTTTCTGGTCAGCGTCCTCGAACAGCATCCCATCGTACCCGAAGACGCCTAACTCCGGCGCGCCCTGTCGCACCATCTCAAAGGTCACCTGCAAGCCCGCCCATAGATCAGCAAAATAATCCTCGCGGGGGATTTCGCCCTCCGCTCGCCCCCGCAGCGCGGTGATGCTGTATTCGTTGCGGTACAAGTCCTCTAACGGCGCGCCGACCTGCGGCAAAATTCCGCGCTGTTCGGCGAACAGTAGAAAGAGCACGCGGTAGATGACGCGCAGAATTTCAGCATAGTACTGCTGGCACATTTCCGCGTCACCCGGCAACTGTTGATACAGCGGCGCGACGGCAAAATCTCCGCGAATCTCCGCATCTACCGCGCCATGCAAAAAGCCGTTCCCCAAAATCTCAATCGCGCGGCGTACCTGCCCGCGCAAATCCTCGCCCACCTTGATGCCGGTCGCCAGCGAATCTTTGAAAAAGCGTTCGAGGGGCACCAAGACTTCGGAAGTTTCGGAAACTTCCGAAGTCTCTGAGACCGTCTGCGCCCCGACGAAGCGGCTGGCGTGGCACATCCGATATAAGGCGCGAAAATCGCCGTAGTTGCGCGTCTCGAAGATCGCCTCTAGGTCGAACTGCACGTAGCCTTTGGTGAAGGTGTGATGATACTCGCGCAGCAGCCGCAGTGTGACGCCGTTCGTCAGCACTGCCCAGCGATCATCCCGACTGGCGTTGAGGAACGCCTGGACCATGTCGTGCGGAGACTTCGCCTTGATGCCGCGTCCGCTCCCCAGCCGCTCGTCCAGGTCCTGCGCGGGGGCGACGGTGTGCAGCACCGGCGCGCCGACCGCGTCCCACCCGCGATGCGATAGGGGATAGCGCAGCTTGCCCGCCTCGTCTAGCACAATGTCGCCGCGCAAGTAGACGGGCGCGAAGTCGAGCCACTGGAACAGCGGCAGCAACCACCGCGTCCGTACCTGTGAGACATCGAGACGCGGCAGTTCCATCCGCACCGCGTCCCACCGTTCCTTGAGGATCTCCCAGATGCCGGCGATGGTTTTTTCTAATTCCACCGCGTTGCGAGGCCCCTTGCCCCAAGGCAGGTCGAAGGTTTCCGGCGCGGTGCCGGGCTGCCGCGTGGTCGGCTCGCGGATGTTCTCTATGAAGGCGGCGCTAATCAAGCCGCCGGAGGTGGTGATGTGGGTGGGTTCGGGCATGGTGGTGCTCCTTT
>CAZSIG010000403.1:0-4209 GCA_964606195.1 uncultured Anaerolineales bacterium | reverse complement strand
TTTCTGGCTGATGACCCGGAGTTCGTGGGGCGATTCAAGCGTGAGGCGAAGGCGGTCGCTGCCCTGCGCCATCCGCACATCGTGCAGGTCTACGATTTCGACATCGAGGACGACATGCACTACATGGTCATGGAGTACATCAGCGGCGAGACATTGCAGGCGCGATTGGAACGACTCAACGCGGAGGGGCAACGAATGCCGCTGAACGAAGTGGCGCGGGTTCTCACCGCGCTGTGTGATGCGCTGGACTACGCACACGCGGAGGGGCGCGTCCATCGCGACCTCAAGCCTGCCAATATCATGTTCGACGGCTCGCGATTGGTGTTGACCGATTTTGGCATCGCGACTATCGCAGGCGGGACGCGCTACACTTCCACCGGCGCGATGGTCGGCACGCCCGCGTACATGGCGCCGGAGCAGGTCATGGGGCAGCCGGGCGACGTGCAGAGCGATGTCTACGCGGTCGGCATTATCTTGTACGAAGTGATGACCGGACGCCTGCCCTTCGAGGGGGATACGCCGATGGCGGTCGCGTTGAAACAACTCAATGAACCACTGCCGCCGCCGCGTTCTGTATGTCCCGACATCCCTCTCGCGGTCGAGCAGGTTATGACCAAAGCGTTGGCTAAGTCGCCGGAGGTGCGGTATCAATCGGCGGGCGCGCTGGCGGTCGCATTGGAGGCGGCAATCTCCGGGGCGAAGGTGCCGGTGGAGATGACGCGCCCATTGCCGGAGGGTGAGGAGCGCGGCGCGGAGACAGCATTACTCGCCGAAGCGCAAACGCCTCCCGCGTCTCCCCAATCAGCGGCGGAGACTAAAGAATTATCTGCCACAGATACTCCCGCGACCCCCGAACAATTAAAGGAACTCGCGCTCTCCGTCAGTGAGGAGGGCGCCAAGTTGCTCACAGAGGAGGGGGCGCGAATATTGGGTAAAGTTTCGGCGAGAATAGCGGAAATCAGGCAGGAGCGCGAGCGCGGCGAACCGGAGCAAGATGAAGATACTGCCGAAGTCGCGCCGCCCGTTGAGGAGGAAAAACCACCTCGTCACACCAAGCCGCGTACGCGGCGCTTCAAGAAAAAGCGATCGCAAGACCCGGTGACCGGAGTAGTGCGCGGTATCGTGAGTATCCCGTTTATAATCGTTCGCTCCGCGATTTCGCTGCTCATCATGCTCATCATTCTCATTTTGGTGGGCGCGTATGGGCTGTCCATCGTAATCGAGCGCGAGGTCGCCGCGTATCCGTGGAATTACGAGCGGTTGGAAGCAGGCGTAAATACCTTCACGCGTGAGGATGTACAAAATGGGTTGGAATATTTGGGCTTCCTTGACACATTCGACGTCGATTTTCGCGCCCCGAATAAAATCATCGTTACGGGGCTGTTGGAAGATGAACCGAAAGAAGTAATGACCATTCAGTGCAGTTTGAGCAAGTACGAAAACCAATCACCGCGTTTTAGCATCAATCACGTCAACAAAATCCGTCCTTTTGTCATCGATAGCATTATATCGCGCGGTGTAGAGCGCGGTTTGGATGAGGCGATTATAAATTCGCCGCTAGAGATTATCACGATTCATGTAGATGAGGACGCGCTGATTATCGAAGCGCGCCCGCGCCTAGAATGAAACGTGAAACGTAAAACGTGATATTATCAATACTTCGGACAGTTTTGCAATGGCGCGATTTTGTCCAATAGGACGTTATTTTATGGACACTAATGAGCGCGAATGAGCGTTATTGACACATTTGCAAGGACAATATGACTTCGCCTGCAAATAGTGTCCGAACCATTGATTATTACACATCGCGCCTTACGCATCACGTTTTACGTCTCACGTCTCACATTTCACTTGTTTGAGGAGAATGTGCTATGGCAGATATGACCGGAATGACGTTAGGTAGTTATCGTCTTACCGCGCGCTTGGGGCGCGGCGGCATGGCGGAGGTGTATCGCGCCTATCAACCACTGCTGGAGCGAAACGTCGCGGTCAAGTTAATGCACGGACATCTGGCGGAGGAGGAGAATTTCGTCAATCGCTTCAAACGCGAGGCTAAAGCCGCCGCCGCGTTGCGCCATCCCAATATCGTCCAAGTGTACGATTTCAACATCCAAAATGACCTGTATTACATGGTGATGGAGTATATTGAAGGTGAGACGCTGAAGCAGCGGCTCATGCGATACAACGCGCGCAACGAACGTATGCCACTCGCCGAAGTCGCGCGCATATTTCGCGCCCTGTGCGCCGCGCTCGATTACGCGCACGAGCAGGGATGCCTTCACCGCGACCTCAAGCCTGCCAATATCATGTTCGATGGCGACCGCTTGGTGCTGACTGATTTCGGTATCGCTACCATCGTCGGGGGCACGCGGTACACTGCCAGCGGCTCTATGGTGGGCACCCCCGCGTATATGTCGCCGGAGCAGGGCATGGGCGAGCCGGGCGATGTGCGCAGCGACGTTTACGCGCTCGGTATCATGCTGTATGAAATGGTGACCGGGGATGTGCCGTTCGACGCGAATACGCCGTTGGCTATCGTGCTCAAGCATCTTCAGGAACCGTTGCCATTACCGCGCCAATTGAACGCGCGAATTCCCCCCGCAGTGGAAAGAGTCATCCTCAAGGCTCTGGCGAAGTCCTCTGCTGACCGTTACCAATCGGCGGGCGCGCTGGTGGATGCGCTGGAAGTTGCGATTGAAAGTGAAGATACGATAGACATCAGCGAGGAGCCGACGGCGATTTTGCCCGAACCGACAACGCCGATTGTGCAGACGCGTTCCGTTGAATCATCAGATACTCCCGCGCCGCGGCAGAAAAAGGCGCGGTGGCTGACTATCGGCGGGATAGCTGTAATAATCTTGGTCTTTCTTGGGATAGTGAGCGCGCTTATGACTGCGCGAAATGTCGAACCAGAATACCCCGCGCCAATCGAGGAAGCGATACCTCCTGACGCGGTGGAACATTATGAGAGAGGGATGATATTCTTCGACGAACAGAACTACGAAGACGCGATAGCAGAATTTTCACAGGTTATCGCGGCGGCGCCCGATGTGGCAGACGTATACCATCTACGCGGCATCGCGTATCGCGAACAGTATCAATTCGAGCAGGCGGAGAGTGACCTGAACCGCGCCATCGAACTCAATTCGGAGTTCGCGATGGCGTATTTCGACCGTGGATTGCTTTATCTCCACTACCTTGAGCGTCCGGAGGATGCGCGGGCTGATTTCGACAGAACTATCGAACTAGCGCCGGAGTTCGCGGAGGCATATCTGCGGCGGGCGCGCGTCTACGCTTGGCATTTGGACGATTTAGAACGCGCGCTCCCCGACCTCGACCGCGCTATCGAGTTGGATCCCGATTTGGCGGAGGCGGTGCGCTGGCGCGGGGATATTTACTTTTGGCAAGGGGAATACGATAGAGCCGTGCCCGATTTGGTGCACGCCACAGAATTAGACCCCGATGATACCTACAGCCGCGCCATGTTGGGCATGTATCATTATCGAGAAGGCAACTACGCGGAGGCGATTAGCCGTTACGATGAAGCGTTGGCGACAGACCAAACCGATCTGGTATTGTATTATCACCGTGCCTTCGCTCGCGCGCAGTCGGGCGCTGACGATGCCGCGCGAGAGGATTTCGACAAGGTGTTACTGCTGGAGCCGAAGCACAGCGGCGCGCATTATGGGCGGGGGAAATTACGCTATCGCGTCGGGCAATACGAAGAGGCGATTGCGGATTTCGCCGCCGCGATAGTGGATGAGAATTGGCAGTTCGCCGATTTTTATTTTCCGCATGATAATCCCTACTTTGACCGCGCCCGCGCTTATCTTGAGCTAGGTGATATAGAAAACGCGCTGGCAGACCTGAATACGCTCATCGAGATGGATCTCGCGTGGTACGAAGCGTATTATCAGCGCGGGATAATCTACAAGGAACAGGGACGCATCGAAGACGCCATTGCTGATTTCACGTATTTGTGGGAAAATTCACCGAATGAGGAGTGGCGCGGCAGGGTAGAGGATGAGTTAAGGGTACTGCGCAGGGAGTAATGTTCAGGTGCGATGTGCTTTCAAAGTGCAACGCACCTTGTTTATTAGCATTAGGACGTACACAACTTCACGATAAGTTCGCGTTACCAGCTTAAAAATGACTACTATAGGACTTACGCAAGTTCAGAATAATTTCACCGCCGAGGGCGCGGAGAGC
>CAZSIG010000402.1:0-4231 GCA_964606195.1 uncultured Anaerolineales bacterium | reverse complement strand
TTATATCGTCAAACCGTTCGACCCTGATGAGTTAGTGGCGCGCGCCAAAGCCGTGCTGCGCCGTTACAGGGGCCGTGTGCAACAAATCCTGACCTGCGGCAAGATTACGCTCGATGAAACCACACAACAGACGACGCTTGATGACCAATCACTCAAGTTGAGCCAGGCGCAATTTGCGCTGCTCGCGGCATTCATGCGCCATCCGAACCAGGTATTAACGCGCGAACAGTTGATTGAACAAGCCTTCGGTAACAATTTCAACAGTTTTGATCGCGCCATCGATACGCACATCCGCCGTCTGCGCAAGCTCATTCACAGGGAAGATTATCAACCGCTCGAAACAGTTTATGGCGCGGGCTACAAGCTTGTGTGCGAGGAGGTGTGATGTCATTACGGTGGCATATTCTGGGGGCATTTATAGTCATCATTGTTTTTACTATCTTACTCGGTACAGGGGTTGAGTACTGGACAAAAGGGAGTATGTTGAGCCAGGTTTCGACCAAAATCAGAACCAGCGACCTGGCCAGTATCTTGAGCCGGATATACACGCGAGAGAAGAGTTGGGACAATCTGGAACCAGTACTCATTCGAACAGGGTGGCTAATTGACCCGGCCGAGAAGGAAGGTATTGACCTGGCTGAAAGACTCCCCTTCAGTGTTGTGGTAAAAGATGCCGCGGGAAATGTTATTAAAGATACGTTTTCTGAGTTGGGACTGGACGGAAAAGTGACGGTGGTAGCAGGCGAGTCAATGGCTATTGTCGATGGCGATACCGGGCAGGTTGTGGGCACGGTCGCCATCAATATCAACCGCGCTTTTTTGGAAGCCGAAACGCGCCAATTTCTCATCACGTCCCTTTACCCCACAGCCATCGGGGGCTTGATCACCGCGGTCGTCGCTCTGATGCTGGCGGTCTGGTTGTCGCGACGCATCACCGCCCCCGTCATTGCCCTCACGCAAGCCACGCAGACCATCATCGAAAGTGGCGACATCCAGCTTTTGCCCGTGAAATCCTCCGACGAACTGGGGCAGATGAGCGCGTCCTTTAACCAGATGATGAGCGCGCTGCAAACCCAGCGCGATTTGCGCAAACGATTGATCGATGACGTATCGCATGAGCTCAATACACCCCTGAGCGTCATCTTATTGGAAGCGAAAGGTCTGCGCGACGCGATACAAACACCGGCAGAAGCGGCTGGGCATATCATTGATGAAGTGGATAAGTTACGCGATTTGGTGCATGATTTGACTTGGCTGGCGGAGACCGATTCCGGCGCGCTGCGGTTCAAGCTGGCTTCCCATTCGCTCGGCCAACTGCTCACGACTGAAGTAGAGCGCTGGCGGTTACCGGCTCAAACGGCGGATGTTGGGCTGGAGCTGCTGCCCCTACCCCCTGATTTACCGGTCATCCAAATAGACGCTGTGCGCGTGAGCCAGGCGCTGGGCAACCTGATCCAAAACGGGTTGCAGTACACCCCCGCGGGGGGACGGGTGACGGTTCAGTGTAAGGTTGCCGATGGCTGGGTAGAAACGGCCGTCTGTGACACAGGCCCCGGCATCGCCGCCGCGAATCTGCCCTTCGTATTTGAACGCTTCTATCGCGCCGATCCATCGCGCCAACGGGGCAAGGGGGGGCGCGGTTTGGGGCTGTCCATTGTCCAGCAAATTGTGGAAGCGCATCGGGGACAGGTTTGGGCTGAGAGTGAATTGGGCAAGGGTAGTTGTTTTTACTTTCGGTTGCCGGTTTAGAATTCTCTTACGTAATACTATGCTTCAAATCATAGAATTATCAGAGAGCCATGATTAATTAAAAAGGTCTCGATTTCTAACATTAGAAATCGAGACCTTTGATTCTCATCTCATCTAAGCGTCGCGCTCTAAACGCGCACGTACTTACGCCACACTTCGGGGCCATGTTTGATCTTGAGAACGATGTAGTTGGTGCGTGGACGGCGCGGGTTAAGCAGCAGTTTCATGCCAGCTTGGACGTTGGTGCGTCCCCCTTTACGCTGGTTACACCACTTACACGCGGTGACAGTGTTAGTCCAGGTATTTCCGCCTCCCTGTACTAAAGGTATAATATGGTCGACTGTAAAATCCTTGCGCCCTATAATATCCTTGCCGCGTCTATCGCCAGGGCGAATGCCGCAATAACCGCAGGTGAAATCATCGCGCAGGAGCACGCCACGTTTTGACCAATGAATACCGCGACGCGGTACGTTGACATAATAACGCAACGCGATAACCAGTGGCTCTTGCACCGACCAACTGACAGACCGCAGCATGCGATCACTAGCTTCAACAATCTGAGCTTTGTTGTTGAAGATGAGTCCAACGGCGCGGGACAGTGAGACTATCGTAAGTGGGCGATAGTCTGCATTCAACAAAAGAACCCCTGACATTGGCTACACCTCCTTCTTTTGAGAGCCGCGAGCTGCAACGTAAAGCTGCTAAAAAACACCAAATCGCTCAGTATTATACTATAATAAAAACCATTTTGTCAAAGTTAGGCGTATAGTTTTGTTAAATAATATACAGACTTGGAACGAACAGTCTACTTTTGACCGCTAATGAACGCGGGGATAACTCCGCGTTCCTTCTGGGGACAAGTTTCTCAGTAGTGGTAAAGCAGTAAGTGATAGGGAAAAGTAATACGATAATTTAACCACTAAGGGCACTAAGAGCACGAAGTGCTTTTTATCAATAGTACTTATACGCGGTCAAATATACTCATTCGAAGCCCAAAATTATCTTAGTGTCCTTAGTGTTCTTGGTGGTTGAATAGTCATCATTTTAACTATCACTTACCATTTAACCATTACTGTTTCTCCATAAATGACAATAAACCCCTCGCGGTTTCGATAGTAGAAGTAATCACGCGGTTTTGCTCTTTTGATGTATCGTGTTTGTTCTATCTCTATATCTGTGGTAAAATTTGGGAGAAATTTCTCGATGGGGAGGTCATTGAAGGTGAAGGTCTTAGTATTAAATTGTGGGAGTTCTTCGGTCAAGTTTCAGATGATTAAAACCGATGATGAGCGTTTGCTGGCTAAGGGCGTGGTAGAGCGCATCGGTGAGGGGACGTCCATTTTGAAATATAAACGCCCTGACGCGCCAGAGATACGCGAGGAGTTCGATGTCCCTAACCATATCGTCGCGGTCAACTGGGTGTTGGACAATTTGTTACATTCAGAACATGGCGTTCTCAAGGACAAAGGTGAAATCGCGGCGGTGGGTCATCGCACTGTACATGGCGGAGAGGATTTCGCGGAATCGGTCTTGATTGATGAGAATGTGATGGATACATTGCGCGAGTGCGCTAAATTCGCGCCTCTGCATAATCCGCACAACATCAAAGGGATAGAGGTATGTGATGAATTGTTGCCTGATGTACCACAGGTCGCGGTATTCGATACCGCGTTTCACCAGACTATGCCTCCGGTCGCCTATGTCTATGGATTACCCTATGAATTGTACGAAAAGTTACGAGTTCGGCGCTATGGTTTTCATGGCACATCGCATAAATACGTTGCTCACCGCGCCGCGCAGATATTAGGGCGTCCGATAACGGAATTGAAAATCATCACTTGTCATCTAGGTAACGGCGCGAGCATCACCGCGATCAAGAATGGCAAGTCGATAGATACCTCTATGGGCTTCACGCCGTTGGAGGGGCTGCTCATGGGCACGCGGTGTGGCGATATAGACCCCGCGTTAGTGCCCTATTTGATGGAAACTGAGGGGCTGACCGCGCAGGAAGTAAATAACTTGATGAACAAGAAGAGTGGTGCTCTGGGCGTTTCGGGATTGTCCAACGATATGCGGATCGTCGAGGACGCGGCTATGAAGGGGCACGAGCGCGCCGCGCTGGCGGTGGATATTATGAGTCAGCGTATCAAAAAGTATATCGGCGCGTACGCTGCAGAGATGGGCGGCGTGGACGCGGTGGTGTTCACCGGCGGGGTGGGGGAACATTCGCCCATCGTGCGTGGGAAGGTCTGCCGCGGGCTGGAATTTTTGGGGATTGTGCTGGACGAAGAGGCTAACGAGCGCGATGCTCAGCAGTTGAGCACCGGGGATACCGCGGCATTGGTCATTCCGACTAACGAGGAATTGGCGATTGCGCGGGATACGCACGAGATCGTGAGTAATCTGTAAAGTCGCGCATGTTCGCGCTCTCCTCGCGGTCAATATCACAGATTTGAATATTCTGCGAAATATTGCTATAATC
>CAZSIG010000401.1:2707-4233 GCA_964606195.1 uncultured Anaerolineales bacterium | reverse complement strand
GCCTCCGCGCCTGAAATTTACGTCGCCCTAAAATTAAGTTGACGCATATGGGGGCCGGGGGTGAGGGGGGAACAGATGGAAACCTGCCCTACTGATAACGCGCCTGGCGGGCGCGGGCGATTTCGCACAGGTAGGGCACCGGTTCGTTCAGGGTGCCGGTTTCCATCTGCGACCAGGCGGGACAGCGCCCGCAGAAGCCGCGGGCGGCGCAAGCCAGGCAGTCGGGGTGCAGGGGCGGGGCAGAATCCACAAAAGCCTGCACCTGCTCCCAAGCCGCCGCGAAGCCGATTTCCAGCGGGCGGGCGGCGGGCTGCGTCAGGTCCATGCAGGGGTTCATCTCGCCGCGCGAGTTGACCACGTAAGCGGCTTTCCCCGCCTGACAGTAGAAATTGCGTTCGTCCCCGCTCTCCGCCTCGCGCAACGCGGCTTCCGCCCAATCGGTGGCGGAGGCGCGGTCGCTCGCTTCCAGTTCGACACAGTCCAGGGCGGACAGGCGGCAATCCAGCACCTCCGAGGGCGCGCCATCGCGGCGAACAGAGAGCAGCCAGCTCGCCGAGAAGGGTAAGCCCCAGGCGTGCGCCATCTCCCGCATCGTTTCCAGCCCGCCCACGTTCTGGCGGGTGAGGGTCGATTTCAGCCCCAGCGGGACGCGGTGTTCCACCAGCGCCTCGATGCCGCGAATGCAGCGTTCATAGCTCCCCGGCACGCCGGTGACCGCTTCGTAATCGGCTGCGGTCGCGCCGTAGAGCGTAATCTCGGTGCGGCTGGGCGGGGCTTCGGCTAATCGCTGGGCGATTTCATCCGTGATGAGGGTGCCGTTGGTGAAGAGCGTTATGATGAAGCCCAGGCGAGCGAGGGGGGTGTAGATTTCGAAAAAGTCGGGGCGCAGGAAGGGTTCGCCGCCGGTGAGCAGCAGAAAGACCGTGCCGTTCGCTTTGGCTTGGCGCGCCAACTCCAGCCACTCCGCCGGGGAGAGTTCCGCGGCGCGGCTGGCGGCATCCCCGGCGGCGTGGTGCACGTAGCACATGCGGCAGCGCAGGTTGCAGCGCTCGGTCAGTTCGAAGGCGCCGTTGGCGGGCTGGCGTTTTGCGGCGGCGCGGTTGTGCAGTTCGCGCACCAGAGCGCCGTAGTCGAGGGGGAGGGCGGGATTCATTCTGCCAGCATCTCCATTTCACCAATCTGCGCTAAAAAGGCGTCCACATCGGCGCGGGCGCGCTCGGGCGCCACGTCGAAGCGCGCCGCGACGGCGGCGGCGAGTTCCGCGGCGGTGCGCTCCTGTTCTAGCAGCTCCCACACACACGCGCCGGTGGCGTTGAGGGTGATGATGCCGTTCATATCCATCACCTGCGCGCCCAGCGGCACCAGCAGGTGCTCACCACCCACGTTTTGTAAGATAAAATCTGCTTTACGTTTCATTCTTTCTTTCTCCAAAGTCAGACCTGACAGGTTTGGCAAACCTGTCAGGTCTATAGTAACCGCGGGCGGGTCCGTAAACCCGCCCAACATCACGATTTCCCAAGCGCCCA
>CAZSIG010000401.1:0-2607 GCA_964606195.1 uncultured Anaerolineales bacterium | reverse complement strand
CATTAGTAGCTCCTTTCTGCTTGAATTTGATAGGCAATTATACCCCCCCCCCGCGTAGATTGTCAAGTGCGGCTACGCGAATGGGGCGGCAGTCTTTGTCGCGGAACCTCCCGCAGGTTTGAGTTTGCGGATAAAATGTATGGTTCTACAGCCGTAACCGCGCTGCAACAAAATTCTTGTGGTTCAACCTGCGGGAGGTTTAGCGAGTTGGAGAAGAAACTCAACCCTGCGGGAGGTTTTGGCGGCGCGGTTTGTACTTTGCTATCGTAACCGCGGGCGGGTCCGTAAACCCGCCCAACATCACGATTTCCCAAGCGCCCAGGGCGGACGCCTATGGGAGGGGAAGGACTAACTGAACACAACAGCCGCGCAACTAAAAAAATCGAGCTTGCCGCACGCCGTCAATCTCTCCTCCAGCTTGAGCGGTACAAAAACGGCGCGGGGCGGTTCGTAGGGCAACTTCTCATTTTGGGGGGTAGCTGGCGCGGCGGCGACGGGTTTTTGGTTTTCCACTTGATTTTTCATTAGTAGCTCCTTTCTGCTTGAATTTGATAGGCAATTATACCCCCCCCCCGCGCAGATTGTCAAGTGTGGCTACGCGAATGGGGCGGCGGCCTTCGTCGCGGAACCTCCCGCAGGTTTGAGTTTGCGCAAAGCTACTTCGTTTGAACCTGCGGGAGGGTCGCTAACTTTGAGAAAGCCCTAGCAGCAAAACAAAAAAAGCCCCCCGCGAGCTTGTAGCTCGCGGGGGGCTTTTTAGCCGCTCCCTACGGCAATCTAATCACAAACTGGCTCCCTTGCTCCTCACCCGCGCTGAACGCCTCTATCGTCCCGCCGTGCAACTGCACGTTGGCGCGGGCGATCGCCAGTCCCAAGCCGCTGCCGCTGTCTTTACGATCGCGATTGTCATCGGCGCGGTAAAAGCGGTCGAAGACACGGAGCAGCGATTCGACAGAGCTCCCCCTACCGGTATCCGCGACGCGTATCTCTACCCCATCCTCCGCCGCGGTCAACGAAGTAGTAACTTTTCCTCCTGACGGAGTGTAGCGCAGGGCGTTGTTCAACAGGTTCAATAACGCCTGCTGCATTCGCGCCGCGTCGATTTCGCGTACGATGGGGTCAGGCGGAATGTTCATCACCAACTCGATCTCCTTGCCCGCCGCGATGGGGGAGAGTGATTCGACCGTCACGCGCACCAAGTCGTTAAGGTTGGTCTCTTGTCTATACAGCGGCAGTTCATACGCCTCCGCCTGCGCTAATTCGTGCAGGTCATCAGTCAACGCGGCTAGATGATCAGTCTGCCGCATCATCGCCGCGACCTCCTCCATACTCAGAGGATACACCCCGTCCAAAATCGCCTGCAAGCTCCCCCGCAAGACATGAATTGGGTGCCGCAGCTCGTGCGTCACGTCCGCCAGCATATCGCGGCGCAAGGTCTCCTGCCGCGCCAGTTCATTCGCCATGTAGTTGAACGCCCGCGCCACCGTGCGTAGCTCGCGCGCTCCCTCCTCCGGCACGCGGTAGTCCAATCGGTGTTCGGCAATCGCCCTGGCGCCCTGTTCCAACTGTTTCAGCGAAGTCGTCAGCCAGCGGCTGAGAAGTATCCCCGCGGCGATCCCCAACACCGCGCTGGCGACCAGCAACCGCGACAGTTCTTCCCAGAACCGCTGCTCCACACTTTTACGAAAATGCTCGACGCGCTCTGGGGGCACACCCTCAATGATCGGTTCCAGCATCTCTTTAGGCGGACGGCCATAACGCCAGTTAATCAGCCGCGCCGTAAGCGGTAATACCGCGACGAAGATGACGATGCAGCTAATTATGACGCTCAACCGTATCCATAGGCGGTTCATGTTTCCTCTCCCTCCAGCCGATACCCCACACCGTAAACGGTCTTGATATACGTCGGCTCTTTGGAATCAGGCTCAATCTTGCGCCGTAGATTACGAATGTGGCTGTCCAGCGTGCGGTCGATTCCCTCGTAATCGTATCCCAACGCCTGCTGAATCAGCGCGGACCGCGTCAACACATATCCCGCTTGGGTCATCAACACGCGCAGTATCTCGAACTCCGTCGCGGTCAGTTCGACCTCACGTTCCGCAACTTTGACTAATCTCCTGCCGATATCCATCTCTAACTCACCGACGCGTAGAACCTGCGTATTACTCACTTGCTGCCAATTAGCCTGAATCCGTAGACGCGCCCGTACGCGCGCCACCACCTCGCGGGGGTTGTACGGCTTGGTCACGTAGTCATCCGCGCCGATTTCCAACCCCACGATTTTGTCGGTGTCGGTCACGCGCGCGGTCAGCATGATGATCGGCGTCTGCGCCAGTTCGGGGTCATTGCGCACCAGCCGTGTGATGTCCCAACCGTCGCGGTCGGGTAGCATCAGGTCGAGCAGCACCAGTCCGGGGCGCTCGCGGCGCAGCGTGTGCAGCGCGGTCTCACCGTTATAGGCAACCAACACCTCGTAGCCCGCCTGCTCCAGATAACCGCGCATCAGCCGCACCACCTCTTTATCATCATCAACCACTAAAATTCGCTGTTTTAACATTGACTTCATATCTCTATTCTATGATAGCAATTTGCAGAAGTTGTGCAAAT
>CAZSIG010000400.1:0-4236 GCA_964606195.1 uncultured Anaerolineales bacterium | reverse complement strand
CTCGGCGAACAGCGGCGCGGTCCGAAGGGATAATTTGAAACTGTCAGGTAGCTAGAGAGAGGAGCAACTAATGATAGATAAAAAAATACTAATCGTTGAGGATGAAGGAACCGCGCGCGTGCGCCTGCGGAGATTGTTGGATAGTTGGGGATATGTGCCCATAGTGACTGTTTCCGGCGAGATGGCGCTGCAACAGGTGAGCGAGGCGCGCCCTATGCTGGTGCTGATGGACATCAAGTTGATGGGCGGAATAGATGGCATCACCACCGCCACCGAGCTACGCGCGCAGTACAATCTGCCGGTGGTCTATCTGACCGCCTACGTGGACGAGGAACTGTTGCAGCGGGCGCGCGCGACCGAGCCGTATGGCTATCTGGTCAAGCCGGTGCAAGACCAGGAACTTCGCGCCACGCTGGAGATGGCGCTCTCCAAGTGTTATCTGGATAGACAGTTGCGCGAGAGCAAGGAGCGGTATCGCGCCGTGATGACGCAAGCCCTCGAAGGAATCTTCTTGGTGGACATCGAGACGCGGCGCATCGTCGAGGCTAACCCCGCGCTGGAGCGGCTGCTGGGCTACGCGGCGGGGGAAACTCACGCCCTGAGCATTTACGACATTGAAGTGCAGCACCGCGCCGCGCTGGAGCATGAATTGGCACAGTGTCTGATAAATCGGCAACATTCTCTAGGAGCGCGGCAGTATCGACGCAAGGATGGCGCGATGGTAGATGTGGAGGTCAACGCCAGCCTCATCACGTATGATTCGCGGCAGATGCTCAGCTTCGCCGCGCATGATATCACCGCGCACAAACGGTCTGAGGATATATTACGACGGCGCGCCCGCGAGTTGGCGATGCTCAATCGCGCCAGTCAGGCTTTCAGTTCTTCATTGGATTTACAGCAGGTGTTCACCACCGTTTTGGACGAAGTACGCGGTTTGATGAACGCGGTCGGGGCGTCGATTTGGCTGATTGATGTAGATAGTTCGGAAATAGTTTGCAGGCACAGCTCCGGGCTGGGCAGCGAGACGGTGTGCGAGTGGCGGCTGCCATTGGGTCAGGGAATAGTCGGGTGGACGGCACAGCATGGCGAGAGTGTGATTTCGGCTGATACGCGCACTGACGAACGCTATTTCAGGGATGTAGAATCGCAAATGGGCATGGAACTGCGCTCTATCTTGAGCGTCCCGCTGCGCGTCAATGATAACGTAATCGGCGCGTTGCAGGTTGTGGATAGAAGAAGAATGCGTTTTGATGATGCGGACCGCGTATTGCTCGAATCATTGGCGGCATCCGCAGCCATTGCCATCGCTAACGCGCGCCTGTTCGAACAGGCACAAGTGGACATCGCGCGGCGCGAGCGGGCGGAGGCGGATTTGCTCGCTTCAGAGAGACAGTATCAGACAATTTTGGAGGCGATGGGCGACGCGATTCACGTCGTCGACGCGGACTTGCGATTCATTTTCATCAACCGCGCCTTTAAGCGCTGGGTTGAGGAACTTGGAATGGAGACGAGCGTTGAAGGGCAACATCTGTTTGAGGTCTATCCTTTTTTAACGGATGAGACGCGCGCGGAGTACGAGCAGGTGATCGCCACCGGCGAAGTTATTATAACCGAAGAACATAGTGTAATTGGCGGGCGGAAATTCATCACGGAGACGCGCAAGATACCGATTATCGTGGAAGATGAGGTGATTCAGGTCATCACCACCATTCGCGACATCACCGCGCGCAAACGCGCCGAAGAGGCGCTACGGGAAAGTGAGGAGCAGTTGCGCGTGTTAGTAGAAAGCTCCGAAGACATCATCGTCATGCAAGATTTAGAGGGACACTACTTGTATTACAACGGCGCGGCGCGGTACGGCTTGACGACTGATGACCTGTTGGGTAGAACCCCCTACGATATTCACGAAACTAGCAAGGCTGCGGAGATAATGGGAATGGTGCACGCGGTCGCGGCGGATGGTCAGCCCAAACAGTACGAACAAGGGGTCATGTGGCAGGGGGAGTTGCAGTGGTTCAACAATTATTTGTATCCCATAAAAGATGCCACGGGGAACGTCGATGCGGTGGGCACGATTTGCCGGAACATCACCGAGCGTAAGCGGGCGGAGGATAAGCTGGAGCACTACGCCGCCGAACTCGAGCGCGTCAATACCGAACTGCAACAACTCGCTTATGCCGTCTCTCACGACGTAGCCGCGCCGCTGCGCGTGCTGAAGTTCGAGGCGGAACAACTGCGCGAGCATTGCCATGATATAATCACCGCGGATGATGTCGAGAGCCTCGACTATATCATACAGGAGACTACGTGGATGCAGCGACTGGTCGATGACCTGCGCGAGTATTCTCACGTAGATTCACAAGGCGCGGCGTTCGCGCCCCTCGATTGCGAAGCGATTGTGGAGCAGGTGTTACAGCGGCTGCGCCTCGATATAGAAGAACGCGCCGCGACCGTCACGCACGACGCGCTGCCGGTGGTGCGCGGCGATGAGTCGCAACTAGAGCAGTTGTTTCAAAATCTCATCAGTAATGCCATCAAGTTTCACCGCGAGGAGGAGCCGCCGCGCGTGCACATTTCCGCATTCCCCTCACCCCAGCCCTTTGCGAAGCATACCCGAGAGGGTGCCCCCCAAAGGGGAGAGGGAGATGAGGGGATGTGGATCTTCTCCGTGCGCGATAACGGCATCGGCATCGCGGCGGATAGTTACGAGCGCATCTTTTTGTGCTTCCAGCGGTTGCACACGCGTGAGGAGTACGACGGCACGGGAATCGGGCTGGCGATTTGTAAGCGGATTGTGGAGCGGCACGGCGGGCGGATTTGGCTGGAGTCGGAGGTGGGCGCGGGCACGACGTTCTATTTCACGCTGCCGCGGGGGGAGGAGTAGAACGCGGGTTTTTTCTTTGCGCTCTTCGCGCCTTCGCGGTAAAATTAGTTGTGGTTAAATGGTAAGCGATAGTTAAAATGATTACAATTAAACCACAAAGAACACTAAGGACACTAAGGCAATTTTGGATTTCGAATGAACACTTTTGACTGCGTATAGGTACTATTAACAGAAAAACACTTGGTGCTCTTAGTGGTAAAATTTCTGAAGTGTACTCAATATAATAGGACTTACGCAAATTCACAATAATTTCACCGCAGAGGGCGCCGAGGACGCGGAGTTTTCTCAAAGGAATAATTTTGCCACCGTCATACGCGGTCATACGCTATCATTTAAGGTCATATTTTTCAGATGGTACAAATTACCGCAAAAACTCTGCGTTCTCCGCGTACTCGGCGGTAAAAATACCCCGAAGCTGCGTAAGGCCTATATAACTTGATACAAAGATAGATATGCAAGAGTTTCTAGATCGCGTCTTTAACGAAGATATAATGGACTTGCTGGCGCGTCTGCCGGACAGATCGGTAGATATGGTATATGGGGATCCCGACTATAACGTGGGGGTCAAATACAACGACAAGTCCTATACTACAACCTTCGACGAATATGTGGATTGGTATGTCGCGCTGGCGCGAGAGTGCTTGCGCGTGTTGAAAGATACGGGCAATATGTTCATGATCAACTACCCGCAGCAAAACGCGTACCTGCGTGTCAAGTATCTGGATGCCGCGTGCTACGAAGTGCTCGATTACGCGTGGATATACAATACCAATATCGGGCACTCTCGTAAAAGGTTCACCACCGCGCATAGGAGCATATTGCATTGCCGTAAAACCAAAAACAATCACTTCTATAAAAATAACGTGGCTCAACCTTACAAAAATCCTGACGATTCGCGCATTCGCCGTAATATCGCGCGCGGTAGCAAAGGACGAATGCCTTACTCTTGGTTTTACTTCGACTTGGTCAAGAACGTATCACGCGAAAAAACCTACCATACCTGCCAAATTCCCCAAAAATTATCGGAGATGCTGATAAAATCGTGTACGCAGGAGGACGATATCGTGCTGGTCTTGTTTGGGGGCAGCGGGTCTGAGTTAGAGATTTGCCGAAATATCAATCGGCGGTTCATCTCCGCGGAGCTAGATCCTGACTACCACGCGATGATCATTGACCGCTTGGAAACGGGCAAGATCGACGAAAAATACAAATTGCAACTTCCGTCGGAGGTAGAAGTGGAAAGTGAGATTATGCCGCGCTTATTATGAACCTTGTTGGGGCTTTGGGATTTCGAGTGGTTACAAGAAAAAACCTGCCACTAATTTCGCGAATTTCCACTAATTTTCTGCTTA
>CAZSIG010000399.1:1179-4239 GCA_964606195.1 uncultured Anaerolineales bacterium | reverse complement strand
CGGGCAAACACGCAGGTTTGCCCCTACTAGTTTTCACAACTGCTTGCACGTCGCGACGACGTCACCGAACTTCGTCTTTGGCAACTCCGCCTTCTTCTTCATCAACTCTTCGTACTTATCATCATCTACGAACGCGACGATGCGGCTGATACATGACTCGCCATCCACAAAGCGCCAGGGAAAACAGCCGATGGTGACGCGCTCGTTGAGCAGCAAGTCGATGTCTCCCCCCAGACACTCCGCGTGAATGATACCATACGGGAAAAGCTCTAGGTGCATTAGCTGATACTTGGTATCATCGAAAAATTCCGCCAAGCCCATCCCGTACTTTTTCTGGAAATGCGCCTCCGCTTCGCGCGCCTGGCGCGGCATCCAATCGCGAACAATCGTGTTCATCGGGTGATCCGCACTGCCACAGTCCACGCCTATCCACCTGAGCTTCTTGCGCTTCGCCCATTCCGCGAACTCGCGGTCGGGACCGGGGTGCTTCACCATATAGCGCACCTCATCGGCAAGCGGCTGATCCCAGCCGTAGCGGTGATAGCCGGTATGAATGATGAGAATATCCCCTTCCTTGACCTCGACGCGCTCCTCGACCATCGCCGAAGTGTAAACATCGTAGTCGCCCGCCGCGTCGGAGAGGTCTACGATGACGCCTTCATTGCACAGAAAATCGAAATCGAGCGCCGCGATGTCCTTCCCCGCGGTGTGAAAATGTATCTCGCCATCAAGATGTGTGCCTAGATGGTTAGAGTGCGTGAGCACCTGCCCGTTCGCGCCGTTCGGCGCGAGGCGTTTGAAATACTTGACCTGTAATGGTTCATAAGTCGGCCACGGCGGCGTCGCAATACCTAACGGAATCGTTAAATCTATAATCTTCATAATCCTATTCTCCTTTGAATTGAAATCTCTTCGCCCACATTGGCGATGGAATTTAGACGTAGGGGCGAACCTATGTATTCGTCCAGAATATAGTGAGCAAACACATAGGTTTGCCCCTACATAATCACCACAAAAATTGTACTACAAAAGCGGCAGAGGACAAAACGCGGCGTACCTATCCTCAAGACAAGTACAAATCCAATACCTCCTGCTGTCGCGCCAGCAAGTCCGCAATTCCCTTACTCGCCAAATCTAGCAATTCATCAAGCTGCGTGCGCAAGAAAGCCGCGCCCTCCGCCGTCCCTTGCACCTCGATAAATTTCCCCTCCGCGTTCATCACCACGTTGAAATCGACCTCCGCTTGCACATCCTCATCGTAACACAAATCCAGCAACGCTTCGTCACCAACGACCCCCACACTAACCGCCGCGACCGCGGCGGTCAGCGCGCTCTCCGCAATCTCTCCCGTGCGAATTAGCTTATTCATCGCCATTGCCAGCGCGACGTACCCCCCCGTAATCGCCGCGGTGCGCGTCCCACCGTCCGCTTGAATCACATCGCAATCCACCAAAAATGTGCGCTCGCCCAATTCACTCAAATTCACTGCCGCCCGTAAACTTCTCCCTATCAACCGCTGAATCTCTTGAGTGCGCCCGCGCACTTTATATCGCTCACGCGAGGTGCGCTGCTGAGTAGAACGAGGTAACATCGCGTATTCCGCAGTCACCCATCCGTTCCCCGTCTCCTGCTGCCATCTGGGAATGCGCTCCTCCACAGTGACAGCGCAGAGCACGCGCGTCTTGCCCATCTCAACTAACACCGCGCCTTCGGGATAATCGATATAATCGGGCGTCAAAACCACGCGCCGCAATTCGTCATATTTTCTATCTGTTCTCATTTATTCACATCCTTTCTAAGAAAATTATAACCGAACATGAATTGTAACGCAACCCGCTTTGTGATATAATGGCGTGAGACGTAATGCGTAACGCGTCGCGTCCCGTATTCAAGTAGGGTTTATGCAAATTCACAATAATTTCACCGCAGAGAGCACGGAGGACGCGGAGTTTTCTCAACGGAATAATTTTACAACCAGCACACACGCTCAGAAGTTATCATTTAAGGTCATATTTTTCAGATGACACAAATTACAGCAAAAACTCTGCGCTCTCCGCGCACTCGGCGGTAAAAATACTTCGAAGTTGTGTAAGTTCTATTCGAGAACAAACGAGCGCGGGGGAAATCACGATTAGAAACTCCGCGTTCTCTGCGTACTCGGCGGTAAAATTGCCAATTTTCAATGAAAACTATGCTCAAATTTCTAAGAACGCGCGGCTCAAAACGTATCGATTACCTTATAGCGGCAGCGACAACGCTGCTGGCTTTTTTTGTCTATCTCCGCACTCTCGCGCCGACCGTTCTACCCGCCGACAGCGGCGAGTTTCAGTTCGCCGCGCCGCGGCTGGGCATCGCGCATCCAACAGGGTATCCGCTCTATCTGTTACTTGGCAAACTCTTTACCCTATTGCCCATAGGTGATGTCGCCTATCGCGTCAATCTCATGTCCGCAGTCTTCGCCGCGCTGACCGTTGGAACGCTGTATTTTATCGTTACACATATTCTATCCAGAACCAATCATAATCATCCCAAATTCACAATTTCGCCCTATTTGATGCGCACTATTGGTGTATTGACCGCGCTCCTCTTCGCCTCCTCTCATACCTTCTGGAGCCAAGCGGTCATCGCGGAGGTCTACACCCTCAACGCCTTCTTCGTCTCCGCGCTGTTTTACTTATTGCTACAATTACCACACACAAACCGCCACTTGCCGATTACCCTCGCTTTAATATACGGTCTATCTCTAACCCACCACCGCTCGATGTTGCTATTGGCACCCGCGTTCTTCGGCTACGTCGTGCTAACCAACCGCGCCATATTCCGCCGCCCGCGATTGTTGTTAGCTTGCGCGGGCAGCGTAATCGCGCCGCTCGCGCTATATCTCTATATCCCCCTGCGCGCCGCGCACACTCCCTGGTTAAAGCTACGCCTGAGCGCGACGCGAGAGCTTGCTCTATACGAAAACACTTGGCGCGGCTTCTATAATTTCGTACTAGGGCGCGGATTCAGCGGCTTGCTCGGCTATCGCGCTGAGTCGGTCACGCGGTTATGGCAAACCCT
>CAZSIG010000399.1:0-1079 GCA_964606195.1 uncultured Anaerolineales bacterium | reverse complement strand
CAACGAATGGCTACGTACTTGCTGATAGGTTTGTTAGCAGGTAGCGTAACGCGGCAAGTTGGATTCAATTATCACCGCGTAGACCAAAGCGATAACTTCGCGACGCACGAACGTTGGCAAGCAATCCTCGCGGACGCACCAGAAAACGCGATATTGCTCACCAACGACCGCGACGAGATGGTGCCGCTGTACTACTACCAATACGTCGAGCACCGCCGCCGCGACCTGACCGGGCTGTTTCCCCAAATCACGCCCGCCGCCGAATACGCCAACGTGATAAGCGTGACGGATACCGCGCTGCGCACCGAACGTCCTGCCTGTTTTATCAAACCGATGGCAGGATTGGAACTCAAATATCGGCTCGAACCGCGCCGCGTCTTAACCTGTATCGAAAACAGAGTTGGAGCAAAAGCACCCCAATATATTGTAGAAGCCAATTTCGCCAACATCTTAAAACTGGTCGGCGTAGACTTGGAGAAATTATCCAACGACACGAAAATCACGCTGAACTGGCGCGTTCTGGAAACTCCCACAGAAAATTACGTGACCTTCGTTCATCTACTAGACCGCGATGGCGAAAAATTCGTGCAGAGCGACCACCAACCGGGTGGAGTGTATTATCCCCCGCTCGCGTGGCAGGCAGGAGAATATTTACGCGATACGCACGTTATCACCGCGTCGTGCCCCATCTCTCGCATCATCGTGGGCGTTTATGAACCGTATACGCGGCAGCGTCTCAAAGTTATTGGTGATGAGAGAGCATCACCAAGCAACCACGCGGTAGTGGATATAGGACGCTGATTCGCACTGATTTTCACTGATTTGAGTATTTGTATACGGCTCTACGTAAATTTGTAGAGTAGGGCAGGTTTCTTACCTGCCGTTTTTGCTGATGATATATAACGGCGGCTAAGAATACCCCTACGGGTAGGCTACGCGCAGCCGCCCTACGCGCAGGCACTGCCGCGCGGTAGATTCGGATTTTCCCAGACTTCCGAAGTTTTCCGTTCCGAAACTTCGGAAGTAGGACTTACGCAAACCGCGCTGGAATTTACCGCAGAGAACGCCGAGAACGCGGA
>CAZSIG010000398.1:0-4239 GCA_964606195.1 uncultured Anaerolineales bacterium | reverse complement strand
TCGTGTGTACATAGTGCGAAGTCTATAGTTTCTACCGTAGGAGATAGGTTGCTATGCTGGTTATTCAGGTTCTCGGCTCATTTGAACTATTCTACGAAGGTGAGCGCGTTGCGTTGCAACCCGGCTCCGCCGCGCATACCTTACTGGCGTTATTGCTCCTTCATCACGACAACCGCGTGAGCCGTTCTTATCTCGCCGGGCAAATCTGGGCTGATTTTCCGGAGAATATCGCGCGGCGCAAGCTGTCCGACGCGCTCTACCAATTACGTAAGTATTTGCCCGCAGGTCGTCTCAACACCGACCGCGCTAGTATCACTTTGACTCTGGCGGAAAACGACAAGTGCGATTTGCTAGAACTAGAGCGATTTTTGGATACCCTAGACGCGCTTCCCGCCGCGGTCCTACTGCAAGTGACCGATCCCCGTCTCTTTCCTGAACTAGACTACGAATGGGCGCTGCTGGCGCGCGAAGCGCTGCGCATAAGATACCTCGACCGCTTGGAAAGAGAGGCGCTGCAAGCTCGCGCCAGCGGGGATTTGAACGACGCGTTGGCATTGCTGCGTCATCTGTGTCATTTGGAGCCGCTGCGCGAGTCGGGACAACGCGCCCTGCTCGAACTCCTCATTTCCATGAATCGCCTCTCCGAAGCGGTCGAATTATATAAGCAGTTGTGCGCCTGCCTCGAAACAGAACTAGGTATCGCGCCCGCGCCGGAGACCGAACGAATTTACCGCGCCCTTTTGCGCCGGCTTAACACCGATACCACGCCGGAGAGATTCAGCCTGCCTCAAGAATTACCCCTAGTCGGCAGAGATGAAGAGCGCAGCTGTATTCTGCGTTATTTACTGGAATATAGCGATGAGGGCGGATACCGGCACACCAAACCGCGCATAATATTGCTGGAGGGCAGTCCGGGCATCGGGAAGAGCCGCCTGCTGGCTGCCATAGCCGACGACGCGCGCTGGCGCAACTGGCAAGTAGCCGAGGGCAAGCCGGTATTCGGAGTATACGCTCTGGAAAACGCGCTGCGGGCGATATTGACGCCGCTGCGGATTGAGGAGATCGCCCATCACATAGACCCCGTATGGCTGGCGCGATTGCTGCCCATATTCCCCGAACTGGCGCGCTGGTTGCCCGATTTGCCCGAAACAACCCCGCTTGAAGGCGAAGCGGCGCGCATTCAACGCCGCGAGGCGATGTACCGCCTGTTGACCGCCCTGACCGCGTATGCCCCGTTGCTGTTGCTGTTGGATGACATACACCTTGCCGTGACTGAAGAGTTGCGCCAGCTTGAGGCGTTGGCTGCCGCGCCGCTGAGTATCCCCCTCGCGGTCATTATCAGCTATCGCCCCGGTGCGATTCGCGATGACGCACCCCGCTGGCGCGCCCTGCAAGCGCTGGACGCGGCGACGGGCAAATCTCGCCTCTCCCTCGCCTCGCTGCCGATGGTTGAAGTCAATTGTTTGCTATGTCAGCTCCTCGGCGCGGTCACTCCCCCGATTGTGGAGAAATTTTATGCTCTCACCTCTGGACATCCCCTCTTTATGCGCGAGGCGTTGGCGGTTTTGGCAGAGCGCGACGTTTTTCAACCTCAGAATGATGGCACTTGGCGGCTCGACGCGACGCAGTTAGAGACGATTCAACTGCCCAGCGTGACGAGCGCCATTGACGAACGCATATCGCGATTGTCAGACGCGGAGACTGAGATGTTGATTTACAGCAGTTTGTACGAAGGTGAACTCTCCCCATCGCTGCTGACCGCGTTGACCGGCTATGCGTCAGATGAGGTGCTGCGCGGCGCGAGAAATCTGGTTAAGCGGCAGTTTTGGGGTGAGGGCAAATCGGGCTACCGCTGTGCGCATGACCTGATTCGCCAGACCGCGCGCGATACGCTCGCCGCCGCTGAACGGCAAAAGCGACACACGGTGCTCTTTAGCGCGCTGAGAGTGAGTGATGCCTCGCCGATTACCCTCAGTTATCATGCCTACGCCAGCGGATTGTGGAATGAGGCGGTCCCGTTATTGGCGCGAACTGGTGCAGAGGTGCGGGCGCGCGGCGACTTTAACGCGGCGGAAAAATATTTCTCCAAAGCCCTCGCGATTTTAGATGAGATGCCGCAGAGCACGAGCTGCGCCGCGCTGTCGGCGAATGAGCAGCGAAAGTGGCGTATCTGGTTACTGTTCGAGCGGCAGCAGCTTTGGAGTTGGTTGGGGCAGCCGGAGAATCGGGCTGACGACTTGAATGAGTTGGATGGCTTATTGGCGCCGGTCGGCTTAGCGCGCTTGCGCTGGCAGAGTGCCCGCGCCGAGTGGCTCGCGGCGCGCGGTGAAGTGCGGGCAGCACGAGAGTTGGCGGAAACTACTTTGGATAAGCTCGCCGCGCTGCCGCTGAAGACCGACGCCGACCTCATCTCGCGCTTGATCATGAAATTACACCTGCTTATCGCGAAGTTAACTACTTGGAGCGATATACAGGTGGCTGCGGAGCACAATCGCGCTGCTGGAGATTTGGCTAAGGCATATGGCGCGATTGAGGCGCAGGTTCAAGCGCTGAATAATCTGGCAGTTTTCGACCATTTTCGGGGTGATTTCCCCGCCGCCAAGGCACAGTACGAGAAAACGCGCCATCTGGCTGAGGAATACGGGCTGACGATGCGGGCATTGCTGGCGCTCAGCAACCTCGCTGCCGTCGAACAGGCGCTGGGTAACGAGGCGGCGGCTATCGACGCGTATGAGCAGGTCATCGACGGCTACGAACGTCACGCGGCGGTAGACCCCTTCGACCTCGATAATCTCGCTTATCTCTACATCTGGACGGGCGCGTTCGACCGCGCTGAGAGGGTGCTCCAGCGCGCCCACGCGCTCTGGCAAGAGCGGCACGACGCGGTGGGGATAGGTATGAACCTCTCGCGGTCTGGGCTATTGGCGTTAGAGCGGCTGCGCCCCGCGCGCGCTTGTTCACTATTGCACGAGGCGGTGCGCATCGGTGAGGAGCACCAGGATGGTAGAATCACCTGTTATGCCTACGTCTGGCTGGGACTTTATTATCTGGAGGAGGGGGATTATCGGCAGGCGGAGCTTATGTTAAGCCGCGCGGTCGCCGCGCTCGAACGAATGGGCGTGAATTTTCTGAACGCGCTGGTGTTCTCTTTGCTGGCTAATGCGGCGGCGCGAAGGGGCGATTATGTTGAGGCGGAGGGGAAAATCGCCCAGGCTGAGGCGGAGTTGCCGCACGTTTTTCATGCCTTTCGCGCCCATTACTACATCGGCTTGGCGGTGCAGACGCTGAATCAAATCGCGCCCGCCGCCGAACATTTTCAAATCGCGCGCGATATTTTGCATAGCAAGGCGGCGGAATTACCCCCTGATTTAGCCGCCGCGTTTATGGCTGCCCCGCGTAATCGCCGCATCTACTGGGCGGCGCGACGTCGAAGTGCGAATGGTGGCATAGTGACGCTACCCTACAGCGGCGCGCCGACCGGACGCGCGCTCAAGCCTTGTGAGACCGTGCCGGTATTGTGGGAGATGCTGCCGCCCGATGGTGAAACTGATGTGGTTGCGTTGCGCCGCGCGCGGTTACGCGCACTGGTCGAGCAGACTATCGCGCAGGAGGCTTATCCTACTATCGAGGCGCTGGCGCAGTTTCTCGGCGTCAGCCCGGCGACCATCAGTCGCGATCTTGCCGCGCTGCGCGAAAAGGGCGAGGTGCTGCCGACGCGGGGGACGTAAGCGCGTTGGGACGCGGAGTAATACGATAGTTTAACCACTGAGGGCACCGAGGAATGAGAATTAAATAACTTGCGCGTTTCAATTTGGCTCGAATCAGGTGAAAAAAATGTTAATGACTGTCATACGCGTTCATTGGCATCTAAGCGCACCCATAAAGGGTGCGCCTACAATGTAGCCGCAGGCTTTACGCCTGCGCTGACTACAGACTTCAGCATAGTGCTCATACGCGGTCAAAAATCCTTGGGTGTCTAACCGTTATGTGCACACTGTAATAAGAGTTTGGTGAGCAATTACATGTCATGCTGAGCGTAGCGAAGCCTCTCGTTTTCGCTATAATTATTATCTAGTGATTAGAACCATCAAAATTAACGAGAGAACGAGACCCTTCGCTGCGCTCGGGGTGACATCTTGAATAGGGCGTACATAATACTTAGACACTCAGGGTCAAAAATTGACACGCGGGGCAGGAGTCAGGGCTGTTCAGTTCTAAATTAGCCCGGTACACAGAAAT
>CAZSIG010000397.1:1316-4240 GCA_964606195.1 uncultured Anaerolineales bacterium | reverse complement strand
AATCTAGTACCACTCATTTACTCTTTCGCATGCTATCCGTCTGGGTGTGTTGCGCCTCCGGCGGTGCGGTGAGTGCCCGTAGTCCCTCGGGCGAAGCTAACCGCGTATATACGCCTTGCGTCGGGGCGATCCAGATGTATCCATTCCCTTCGAAGATTTGCAACAATCCCTCAACTGATACACTCGTCGCGAGCCAACTTTTGCTACTTTTCGCGGTGCGGAATTGTGCTTGTAATCTGCGGATACTGGATGACTTCTACTACCGCGCCATCAGTTGATTCCACCCGACCCAAAACCTCAAATTGTGTCGTTTCTAGCATTCTTGCCTCCTCATCATGTTTGCCCAATTATACCTAAAATAGATACGTGTGACAAAAAATACAAACCGCGGCGCGCAGCCCCAAGGGCGCCGCGCATCAGGGCATTTAATCTCTCCTGAACACAAAAAAGCCGCTAACTGCGGCACGCAGTCTAGCGGCTTCCTGTTTACTTCCCAAAAAGGGGCACGATTCCTCATCGCGCCCCTTCACTCTCATTTTCTCCATCGCGAGTGGGCGGTACAAGACTCGAACTTGTGGCCTCAGCGATGTCAACGCTGCGCTCTAACCAAAACTGAGCTAACCGCCCAAAGACGAAAGAATTATAGCACAATCCGCGCAATCGAGCAAATTCCGCGCCTGCTAAAACTACCGCGTCCCCCGTCCTTAGATTCCCCGCACACTTGCTCCGCATCAAGTTTTGCAGTACAATTTACATGTACGAATTGGGGAATGCTGGAGAATAAATGTACAAACACCTAAGTATAAAACGAATGGAGTGAAGAAACTATGAAAGTTTTGGTTCATAAACCGGAGTTGTGTACAGCTTGCGGGCTATGCGAGGAGGCGTGCGCGCTGACCTGGTTCAAGACGCCCGACCGCGCCAAGTCGCGCATCCACATCTCGGTGGTTGATGGCGAATACGTCGCGAACTTCTGCGACCAACGCGGTGAATGTATCGATGCCTGCCCGACGATGGCACTGAAACGTAACAAGCAAGGCGTAGTGATCCTGAACAAAAAACTCTGCGTCAGTTGTCTATCCTGCGTCGGCTACTGCCCCATCAACGCGATGCGCTGGCACGAAGATGAGTTGATTCCGTTTAAGTGCGTCGCGTGTGGCAAATGCGTCGAGGCGTGTCCCGAAGGAGCGTTGGAAATCGTCGAGCGCGCCGCGCCGGCATTGTCGGAAACTGAAAAACGGTTATTACAGACAGCGTAGGGATAGTCCGATGTGTCTATCCTATTAGAGGAGATAAAAAGGATGAATGAAATAGGCAATATTGCGGAGATTAAAGCGGCACACAAAGTACTAGCGGAGTTCAAATACACCCCCGCGCAGGTGGACAAAGGCTACGCGGGCGAGACCTTATACATCAATGTCGGCGAAAACAGCATCAAAACGAAGCCGGTCACCGAACGGATGAAGCTCGATTTCACCGGCGGGCGCGGTTTCGACCTCTGGCTACTCTGGAACGCGGTGAACGAGCATACGAAATGGGATTCACCCGAAAACGAAGTGGTCATCTCGAGTGGTCCCATCGGCGGCGTCACCACTTATCCCGGTTCCGGCAAATCTATCGCGGTCAGCATCTCGCCCCTGACCGGCATTCCGGTGGACAGCAACGTGGGCGGCTACTTCGGTCCCTTGCTGAAATTCGCGGGGTTCGACGCGATTGAAGTACAGGGCATCGCGAACAAAGATGTGATTGTGTTCATTGATGGCAACGAAGGGTTAGTCCAAATCATAGAAGCGCCGAATGAAGCGGTGAACAGCAACGTTCTCGCGGAGCAGTTGACTGCGATGTACGGCGATACCCCCGATGAAAAACGCGGCGTGGCAGTAGTCTCGGCGGGCACCGGCTCGGAGCATACGCGTATGGGCTGCCTGAATTTCAGTTTCTACGACGTGCGGCGCGAGTTCGTGCGCCTGAAACAAGCCGGCCGCGGCGGCATCGGCACCGTATTTCGTCATAAAAAGGTGAAAGCGTTGGTGGTCAAATACGTCGGCGCGAAGGGCGACTCCAACGCGCCGGTCGATTGGCGCGAGATTGCGGAACTCGGCGCGAAGATGCACCGCGAGGTGCGCGACCGCGACCCCGTGATGTTCGAGATGCGCGTAGATGGCACGACTCATCTGGTCAACTACATGGATCAATATGACATCCTGCCCGTGCACAATTTTCGTTACGGCGCGCACCCTGAAGCGCACAAGATCTATCGCGACGCGTTTCGAGAATACTTTCAGGTCAATCGCCAGCCCGGTTTGCCCGATGGCTGTTGGTACGGCTGCACTGTAGCCTGCGCGAAGAATGTGGAGAAGTTCGATGTGCGCACGGGACCTCATGCGGGGCAGCTATGGCCGGTCGATGGTCCCGAATACGAGACGGTCGCGGGCATTGGCTCTAACTGTGGCATCTGGGACGCACACGCGATTATCGAGGCGAATTTCTACTGTGATGCTTACGGCATCGATACCATCTCCTTCGGCACCGCGCTGGGCTTCGCGATGGAGTGTTACGCGGAGGGGCAGATTGATAAAATCGTTACAGGTGGCTTGGAGTTGAATTGGGGCAACGCGGACGCGATGTTAGAGGTGCTGCACCAGATGGGACGCGGCGAGGGCTTCGGCGCGATTTTGGGGCAGGGGATTCGTCGCATGAAACGGATCTTCGCGGAGGAATATGGCGCGGACGCGGCGTTTTTGCAGGACATCGGTATGGAGTGTAAGGGGCTGGAGTTCTCCGAATACATCACCAAAGAATCGCTGGCGCAGCAGGGCGGCTACGGCATGGCGAACAAGGGACCGCAGCACGACGAGGCGTGGCTGATTTTCATGGACCAAGTCAACAACCAGTTGCCCACCTTCGAGGATAAAGCGGAGGCG
>CAZSIG010000397.1:0-1216 GCA_964606195.1 uncultured Anaerolineales bacterium | reverse complement strand
ACGTGAAGCGTGGAACGTGAAGACGTATAAAGTCTACGCGGTGCGTTTTACGCATCACGTATCACGCATCACGTATCACGTATCACGCATCACGATCCATTTGCAAGGAGGCAAATCAAATGTTTGGATGGCATGGTAAGATATTGAGGGTCAATTTGACGACTGGAGAGATTAAAATCGAAGATGTAGACCCGCAGATGGCGAAAGATTACATCGGCGGGCGCGGCTGGGCGATTCGATATTTGTACGATGAGACACCCGCGACGCAGGACGCGCTATCTTCAGAGAACAAACTGGTTTTTGCGACAGGCCCGTTGACCGGCACGCCCGCGCCGACGGGCAACCGCTACATGATTGTGACGAAATCACCGCTGACCGACGCGATTTCCTGCTCCAATTCGGGCGGCTTCTTTCCCACTGAGATGAAGCGCACCGGCTTCGACCTGTTTATCTTCGAGGGCAAGGCGGAGAAGCCGGTCTATGTGTGGGTGAAAGATGGCGCGGCGGAGATTCGCTCCGCGGAGCATCTGTGGGGCAAGGGCGTGATGGAGACGGAGAAATTATTGCACGCGGAGACCAGCCCGCACGCCCGCATCGCGACGATCGGTCCCGCGGGGGAAAATCTGGTCAAAGTGGCGGCGGTGCTGAACGATGAACATCGCGCCGCGGCGCGCTCCGGCGTCGGCGCGGTGATGGGGTCGAAAAATCTCAAGGCAGTGGTGGTGCGCGGTACGCAGCAGCCGCAACTAGCGGAACCCAAGAAAGCGACGGAATTCGCAAAGTTCATTCGCGACGAAGTGACACAGGCGGTGAAGAGCGGCTCGGGGATGCGCACTTACGGTACATCTTACGTGCCGCCGATAACACATGAGCTAGGTATTCTGCCGACGCGCAACTTCCAGACCGGGCGTTTCGAGGGGACGGAGAATATCAATGGTCCGACCCTGAACGAGAAATACCTGCTGCGCCCGAAGGCGTGTTATGGCTGTCCGCTGGCTTGCGGACGCATGACGCGCGTCACCGACGCGGGTTTAGAGGGCGATGGCGAGGGACCGGAATATGAGACTATCGCCGCGTTGGGCAGCGCGTGCGGGGTCGATAATCTCGGCGCGGTGACGAAGGCGAATTATTTGTGCAACGATTTGGGCTTGGACACGATTTCGATGGGGATGACGATCGCCGCGGCGATGGATATGGCGGAGGCGGGGGTTATTCC
>CAZSIG010000396.1:0-4251 GCA_964606195.1 uncultured Anaerolineales bacterium | reverse complement strand
CTTATTTAGGAACAAGTCTATTCTCAATTTTTGACCTGTTTACGAACTGCTTCCCACGTCATCCCCGCCTCTTCCGGTACGGTACGAAAATCGATTGGAACGTCGCGCTCATATATCGCGTCTAACGCCGCGGTTTGCTCCAATGTCACCGAAACACTTTTGTAGACGCGCCGCGCCCCCGGCACCGCGCCGATGCCGCCGACGTTCAGCGCGGGCAGCGTCACGCCTCCTTCTAATAAGCGCAGCGCGGTTTGCGGCGTCTTGAGTATCAGCATGATTTTTCGCCCATCGTGATTAGAATTATCGGCTAAATCTGCTGTCGCCTCCGCGACGGAGTAGACTTTGAGTGGTAAACCGCGCGGGGCAGCCATGCGCAATACGCTCTGTAAAAACGTATCTTTCCGCACAGCGTCGTCGGCTATCACGATTTCGGTGCACGGAATTTTTCGCGTCCATTTTACTGTCACCTGTCCATGTATCAGCCGGTCGTCAACGCGTGCTAGTGTAATTTGTGCCATAATCCCTCCCCATCAGTAAATTAAAAAACGCCCGAAGAATTTAGCCTTCGGGCGTCAAAAATTTGATAACAAATTTTATCCTTCTATCGTCCGGACTATACCGTCGGCTTCGGCTTGTTGCGCGGTATCTCGCGCCTCTCCGAATCAGCTTTACAGCTCGCGGGCTTAGGAACTACCGTTCCCTCACCGCCGGTCGGGAATTGCACCCTGCCCCGAAGGAAACAATATTCAATTTCGCGTGAAAGTATACCTCACTTGTGGTTTTTTGTCAAAAGCAAAACTAAACGCGGACATGAAACCTGCGACTATCCCACAGACGCCTATCTTGCATTAACTGCGCGGATTCATCAGTCTGTCCCCATTGAAGTGGATCAGGTGGTCTGGTATCTCAGCGATCCAAACCTCTGTCTCCCAGGCTATGTTAGTTAAAAAGTTCTTGAATGTTGTCAGGTCAGGGAACGCGGTCACGTAAACGCGTCCCGCTGAGCTATTCTGAAGTATCTCTTCAAGTTCAAGATGTCGCTTGGGTGAGATGGGCCCATGAGATGTGACCGCCTCAACAAGAAAGAGCCAATTTCTTTCTCTGTCATATATTATGACATCGGGCAGCTTCTCGTGACTTGGCGCGGGTATGTTCAGTTCCTCAAAAACAGATTCCTCAAGAACGACAGTTTTCCTTGCTGTGTCACCGAGATATATCAATGTGCCGCCAGGAACAAAGCGCGGACCGAATTCCTCTATAATGCTCGCCTGCAATTCATTGTGCTTGCCTGGTGAGAGAAAGTATGTCTCACCGCTTTCCAGGCATAATTTCACTTTTAGCTGCTCGCGGCTCCTTTTGTATATCTCTATGAGTGCATCTTGGTTGCTCTGAAAGGAGCGCACCGCGTCGCTCCATTGCGCGGATGCGTAAGCTTTTACTGTTCTTAGGGTTAAATCGCTTAGGGCGTAGCAAAAATGGGGGCTATTTGTTGCTCTGTCTGGCTCATCTGGATTGGGGACAGCCACGCCTGCTTGTACAAATTGATGGAGCACCTGTCGCCTTATCGTCTCGCGAGTATTCTCGGCATACTCGCGGTCATAACGGTTTTTCATCTCGTCCAATATGTCATGTATACGCAAACACCGCGTCTTTGCTTTGTTCCACGGCGTATCTTCTGAAAGTTGCGCCAATACCAGCAAGGTCAGTGCCGAAATCTCATTTTGCTGCGCGGGCGGCAGCCCCAATTCGCGCAAAACCTCTTGTGCCTCTTGTATTTTACCCATTTTAATTCGCGTCTCCTTTATGATTGGAAAACTGTCGTCCAAATAGCCTTGTTCATACAAGGTGGAAAAAACTAGAGCGTTGATACTCTCCGGCGACTCAAGCTGCTGCTTCTCCACCTGCGCGCCAATTCGCTCAATCACCGCTAGAGGAGGCAGGGGTAAGGCACGTAGTTCGGTCGCGTTGACTTGAGTATTACCATTAATAATACGAAAGTATCGGTCAATTAGCGCGCTGTTGAACAGTGCCACCAAGCCGATTGCTTCTCGCACCTTCAGTGTCCCTACCTTTCTGCGAATGTAATTCAGATGATTTTCCAGCCCTACCCATTCGTAAGCATATTTCGCAGATAGCAGCGGCGCGGCGATTAACCTTCGCGGTTCTTCCTTCGCACTGAAGCGGCGCAGCAGGATGTAGTTGGCTTTGGGCAGCAACAACCCCGCATCTCTAGCGGATTGCCAGACTCCCTGGGGCTTATTCCCGTTGGGTGCAGGCCAGAGAACCTGATGAGCCTTAACGTTATGCATCCACAGCAAGGGCACGGCTTGCCCGCGCTCTACCGCGTCAATGTCAGCTAGTTGTTCTGCGGCGCGGAATGGTACGATAGGTCCCGTGGAGATTTCCAAACCATATTTTGCCAACGAGCCAGACCAGCTATCTATCGCGTTCAAGATATGCTCATCAAGTTCGGTTGTTGGCAACCTGAAGAAAAACCTACCTTGACGTTTTCCTAGAAAATGTTCTGGGCTGACGCGGCGGTTGTGCAATGGCTTATCGAGAGTAGCGGCGTCTCGCGATGTAGAGATGCTTAGATATGGGTGTTGCCCGCGTTCCATATCTACACATTGTTTGTGAAAAGTGAAGATGATATTCTCTTGAAGAACCGCCTCTCTCTTGAAAACCTGTTCGCGTGACTCAAACAGATGAACATGGGCAGGGACTATTTGCTTTACAAGTTCTCGTCTGAACGCGGAGAAGTAAGCCCCCGAACAAAAACTGCGGGGGATAATAAAACAGGCGCGCCCTCCAGCAGCCAGCCTTTTAACCGCCACAGCGATGAACAACGTATAAATATTGGTGTGTCCCTTGACCTTTCCCGCGACAGCCGCGACGCGCGGGTCATCTCGGTTAAGCTTAAAATAGGGGGGATTGGCAATGATGTGTGTGAACGACGCGGTAGCTTCTGCCATATCGGAACTCTCAGTCAAAGGTAATTCTGGTTGCAATACAGGATTGCTATCCAAGATGAAATCGCGTTCGTGTATCGTCGTGTGAATCGTTATACCTTGCTCCGCGGCTGCCTCTGCCGCGCTGTCCAAGACATGTCTGGCAACCCGGCACAATTCCGCGTCGGTCTCATACCCTTCAATCCAGAGTTCAGTAGGGTTGCTCACAGACATGACGCGCTCGATTATAGCACAAGTCAGTGTCCCCGCGCCGATGGCAGGGTCTAGTACTCTGCACTCTGCCTGAAACGGCTCGAGCTGCCGCGCCATGAATCGGGCTATTGGCGTGGGAGTAAGGAACTGCCCCGTCCGTTTGCGCGCAGTTTGAGTACGCGTCTCTAGCACGCGTCTGCCGAGTTGTAAGCTGTAATCTATAATATTTGAGAAGGCAGTCATCAGCTCTCCACTTCACTGTAGGTGAACGCGAATGGTCAAATCTGCAAATTACCATCAGTATCGATTTTAACACTGTGAACAGATTTCCGAAGTCTCTAAGACTTCGGAAATCTCTGGTTCCTTTACAAATATTGCTTTATACGCGCCGCGACCTCCTCCAGTTCTTCGCGTTTCGCCAAGCCGCCGTAGCGCGGTCCGAAACGAAGCCCAAAGCCATCGCCGCGATAGCGCGGCACTACGTGTAAATGGGTGTGGAATACCGTCTGCCCCGCCGCCGCGCCGTCCGCCAACATCAGGTTAACCCCCTCAACGTGCACGCCAGAATGCCTGACCGCGTAGGCTATACGCTGGGCGACGGTGAACATGTGCGCACCGACCGCTTCGTCTAGTTCTGCTAGGTTACTTACGTGCATGTTCGGCACGACCAGCACGTGCCCCGTGTTAATCGGCATGATGTCCATGAACGCGGTGACGATTTCATCGCGCAGAACGACGCTCGCGGCGCGTTTTCCTGCTATAATTTCACAAAATTTGCAACCCATCTGTATAAAACTCCATCACGTTTCACGCCTTACGTTTTACGAATCTTTCAAATCCTCACTCCCAAACCCCTCCGGCAGTAAACCACCGATAGTGTAAACCGCGTAGTTGCCCTCCAGGTCCGCTACGATAACGTGCAGGTTGCTCTTGCCACCAAATTCATGCAGAACCTGGCGACATACTCCACAGGGCGAGCCGCCATTTGCCGTAACCACCGCGATGGTGGAGAACTCGCGTTCTCCTTCAGAGATCGCCTTAACCACCGCCGTTCGCTCCGCGCAGATGGTGGGACCGAACGCGACGTTTT
>CAZSIG010000395.1:0-4256 GCA_964606195.1 uncultured Anaerolineales bacterium | reverse complement strand
GAGCTTTGTACAGATTTTCACCGCTAGGAATGGGACAGTACCGGTGAAGAATTGTGTAAATCGGTGTCTAATTATAACAAAAGGGGTGATTGTAAGAAAGGGGGACAAATCAAATGGACGCGTTGACCATGTTGACGGTCATCAAGAATAACCTTGATGAAATCAAGCGAGCGCTGGGTGAAGAAAAGTGGCGCGAGTTTGCGCGCGAGTTGATGCCGTTACAAGAGAAATTTCAAAAGGCGCTATCTAAAAATAAATGGAACGACCTGAAAAAGGTGACTGATGGATTGGGTAAGCTGTGTCAACAGTATCCCGCGGTTTGGAAATTAGTATCAGCCGCGCCACTAGTATCGGAACAGGCTGCCAAGTTTCCCAAGTATGGCCCGAGTCACCGCGCCCAAGCACCGACAGATGTAAACGCGCTGGCGGGCGATTTTGCTGATCTCTTCACGGATATGGGATTGAGCGCGCAGACAGTCACACGGTATCCCGACATCAATTTTCCCGGACAAGTAGAGGTGAACAAAACGTACGCGTTAAAAGTTGCCATTGTAACGGAGAAGCGCGAGACGGCTAACGTTGCGGGCGACGCGGCATTGACGATAACTTTTGAGGCGGGGAAGACCGAAGTACCTCTCAGTGTGGTAGTGATAACCGACCCGACATTGTTCAAAGTCGAAGGAGATAACCGCGGAGTAGTCAGAGTGCCGATGGGCGGCGATTCCGCACCAGCCGTGTTCAATCTGATCCCGCAACAGTTGGGTAAAAACAGCTTCATGGTCGAATTTTATCAGGATAACACTCACATCGGCACTAGCACGGTGACGACCGAAGTTGTGCAAAGTGTCGCGAATACCGCGGCGGTGCCTGCTGCCAGCACAGCCGGTTCGGTGCGGTTACAGCACAAGCAAGAACCTCCCGATTTGACGATTCGCGTGCAAGAGATGGGGGTTATGGGAGACAAGCGGTTCTACATGTTCATTCTACTTTCTTCTATCCCCGAACTTGATCTCTACTTTCAGGAGACGGGGCGCATTGAGTTCGCGGAACTGCCGACCGCGTATATTCAAAAACTGTATGGTGAGTTGAATCAATGGGCGCGGGGTAAGCGCAATCAAGATGAGATACATCGCAAGATGGCGCACATCGGCGCGGATTTGTACACGCAGTTATTTTCGCCCGAATTGAAGGAGATTTACTGGAAGAAGATTCATGGCAAGGTGGAGAACATTCAAATAATCTCCAGCGAACCTTGGATTCCCTGGGAGATGGTCAAGCCGTGGCGTAAGTTAGATGATGGCACAGTCGAAGAGGATAATTTCTTGTGCGAGGAATACATTTTAGCGCGCTGGTTGGCGGGCCCCGCCGCGCCGGACGCGCTGAAATTGCAAAACCTAAGCCTGGTGCTCGCCCCCGCGGATTTACAGGCGGTGGCGAGAGAAGCTGACGCGATTAGGAAAGTCCCCAACGTGCAGGTTCAGGACATTCAAGGGGTATCGCAACTGTGGGATCTGCTGGAGACGGGGGGAACTAACGCGATACACATCGCCTGTCATGGTAAATTCAATGAAGAAAACCCCGAGATGTCCATTGTCCGCCTCGGTTCTGAGGATTTCCACCCGCACGACGTCGCGGGTAAAGCGACGACCTTTGGCAAGGATGAACCTATCGTGTTCATCAACGCGTGTGAGGTGGGACAACTGGGATTCTCAATGACCGGGTTGGGGGGCTGGGCAAATTCCTTCATCGCCGCAGGCGCGGCGGCGTTTATCGGTTCAAAATGGGAAGCGACCGATCAATCGGCGTATATGTTCGCGGATAAATACTACAATGAACTGGCTGCGGGCAAAACTATTGGGGAGGCTGTACGCGCCGCTCGCCAGCATATTCGCGATTTGGGCGATCCGACCTGGCTGAGCTATAGTTTATACGCGCATCCTTTGGCGCGTATTAGTTAATAAGCAAGTACGCAGACAAACCACTCTCTACACATCTGCAGATTTCTAGGAAAGGAGGGGAAAAGTAGTGCCAACTAGATTTGAAATCCGCAATACCATCTTTGAGGTCTTGTCGGAACACCGCGATGAGATAAAGCAAGAATTGGGCGATCAGTACACCAGTTTTGTGACTACCCCTAGTCTGCTTACGTTGGCGAAGATGACCGCGGATGTCCACGTGGACTTAGATGAGATGGCAGAGACTATTCGCGACGCGCTATCAACCTGTCACGAGCACTCGCGAGTATGGGAATTTCTTGATGAGAGGATCAATGGATTGGAAGGACTGCTGGACGAATCGCAAGATTTCGACGACGCGCTCACTGAGATCGAGTTCGTGGAGCAGGAAGAGGAATTCGCGCTGGAAGAAGAGGCATCGGAAGACGAACCGGTGGAAGATGAGACAGCATTAGAACCGGAAGTTGAGCCTGAACTCGAAGAGTTTGAGGAAGAAGAGATTGAGCTTGAATTTGAGGAAGAGGAATACGAACCCGCGCTGGCGGCGGCAGTTATAGACGTGGAGGAGACAACGGAAGAGGAATTAGAGGTAGAGGAGCCGGAGCCCGCGGAGGAAGATGTATCAGAGATTCCGGAGATCTACATACCGATTGCTTCCAGTGTACGCGCGATAGAGGATGAAGAACAGGAAGTTGAAGATATCCCTGAAGTGAGCGATGTATCTCCGCTGCTGAAAATACGCCACGCGATATTAGATACGGTTCAGGGACAACGCGATGTGCTGGAGCGCCGCATGGGGGCGAATTATAACCGGTTGATAATGTCTCCCAGCTTGCTATCTCTAGCGCGATTGAGCGAGGAAATAGATACACCTAGGGTAACCAAATCCGTTATCGACGCGCTGACTGCGTGTAAAGAATATCCACCGGTTTGGCAAATGTTGGAGCGGCGAATAATCGGCGTGGATCAACTGTTCGATGAGGGATTTACCCTAGATGCCGCGGTGCAAAACATCGTCGTATTGGATGAATTACCCGCTGAGGAGTACTCTAGTGTGCGCGCTTTAGACGAAGGCGCGGGAGCGATGGGCGAGCCTGACGAGGTCAAGCAATTGCAACGCGGTTCGTTCCGCCAATGGGGTTCTCCAGAGGAGGCGGTGTCTCGAACACCGATTACGCAGTTGAAGACTACGCGCGGTTTGAGCGATGAAGTAGTGGGCGAGGATATATCTGCCGCTGCTGATTACGAACCTGATTTAGTCGCTATGAGACCTAATCTGAGCAGGGGAGCCGGAGAAACCATCACCGCGCCGATGCCTCCCGCGAAAGAACCTTCTTCTGTAACCGAAGGCTCTGAATTGCAGCGGCAGAGCACCGCTGTATTACAGACTATCCTCAATAACAAAGGGACGATTCGCACGCATCTGGGAGATGAGGAGTTTCGAAGTTTCTTAGTCAAAGCTGAAATACAGAACCTCATTCAGATTTTGCAACAGGAGCCGGTAGATCAAGCTGTGTTAGAGGAGGCTACCTACAAAACTCTGGATGCAACTCGCGAGTATCCGGTTGTATGGAATATGTTAATTCGAAACGTACCGGAAGTTTCTGGGCTATTGGAGAAACGAGATACCACGCGGGGAATAGATGAACAGCTCGTAAAGGAAGAAGCACCTACTCCGTACACTCCCGCGCCGATTCCCAAAGTAGAAACGCCGAAACCGACTACGCCGCCGCAACCCGCTCCCAAGCCGATCGCGCCGATAGAACCCGCACCGCGAGAGGAAACGCCCGCTGTCGCGCCGTCTCCTCCGCCGAAACCAACTGTACCTGTAGAAAAACCGAAACAAGTTGTCGAAGAGAAAAAGGAGGAGAGTGAAATGGCTGAACAACCCAGAAAGTCTAGTATATGGGAAAGATTGACAGATAAAGAGTTTGTCACTTCGTTCATTGGCGTCATTGTCATAGTAAGCACTACAATAATCGCGATAGTGACATTGATCGTTGCCATCGTACCAAATACTACCGCCGCGTTTCAGGGAGCCAAAGATGTACTATTGCTGATGAATGGCATGGCAGGCGTAGTGTTAGGCTATTACTTCGGGCGGGCACCCGGTGAGGCGCGGGCGCAGAGCGCGGAGAAGTTAAGTCAGGAATATCAACAGCAAGCACAAACCGCGACGACGAAAAGCAATCAGGTAACCCAAGTGCTGAACAGCATGGTCAGCGAAGTGGAGAATATGTTTGAGGTGTCCGGACTCAGCGAAACGCGGAAGCAGTCCGAAGATCCCCAAGCTAAACGGCA
>CAZSIG010000394.1:0-4258 GCA_964606195.1 uncultured Anaerolineales bacterium | reverse complement strand
AAGAAAATTCGCGTAATTTGTCCATTTGGGTTATTCGTGAGCCATATCCAACTCAATTGAACCAGTCCCCAGCGCGAAAAAAACAGAAATAAGCGAAAATTCGTGAAATTAGTGGCAATTGGAAAAGCCTATGGAGCGCGAGATTTCACAATCAAGGGCAGGTACACTCGCGCCCGTACATCAACTATAGCCTCCAAAACCAACGGCGCGTTGAAGCCATCCGTGACGACGGCGCGATTGTCGATTAGAAACCCATAATGCGGCACACTAATTCGCGCCGCGTAAGTAATATTCGCCACCGCCCCCGGTATTATCTCCCCTGTCCAAGTGATGACCCCATTGGCAATCCCCGCGTTTCCCGCGCTGGCATACAGCGAATCGGATATAAACTCGGTGTAAGTCGGTATTGTGTCACGCAGCGTAATCGCGCCGTCGCCCGTACCGGTGTTGCGTAAAGTTATAGTATAGGTGACAACATCTCCGGGTTTAGCCGTTATCGCGCTCCCCTGCTTGGTAGATTCACCGAACAGCGGCGCGTTGACGGCAGTAGTGACTATTTCGGTGAAGTGAATGCCGATGTCATCGCTGATAAATACCGTATTGGTGATAATCTCCATATCGGCTATGTCGGGGTCTATCGCGACGCGATATTCGAGCGTGACCGTGTCGCGCGGCGCGAGATAGCCGTGCCAATTGATACGCTCGTTGAGAGCATCGTAATGCTCCCCTGAGAGATAACTCGTCTGCGCGGGCAATGTCGCGGACAAAGACGCGGTGACTCCCAAATTCGGATGAGTGTTGCGCAGAATAATTGTGTAATCCAGCGTATCTGTGGCAGCCGCCCACTGTTTATCGACCGCGAGGCTGCTATCCCCCAACGGACTGAGCCATTCCACAACGCGGCTCATTATCACTGGCGCGGCATCTTTCGGTAAGGCATCGAACGGAAAGCCGAAAAAGACGCTCCTGAACTCCGTCGCGGTCGCGGTGGTGAGATTCGCCACCGCGCATATCTCCCCACGCTGATCGGCGAAAACGCCCGTCGCGCTGGCGGTCGGCGTAATCTCGTCGCTCCAATTTCTGTACGGATATTCCAATTCATAATGTCCCAACCCCGCGCCGATGGCACTATCACCTAAAGCGGTAACATGAGTCACCGTCATATCTTCGGTATATCCATATATTCCCAGATAATCGCGCCCGAAATCGTTCAAGTCGTGGTAGTATAAATAGTCCTGAGAGGTGAAAAAGAGCCGTCCGCCCGCGTCGAGATACCCCTTCAGCACTACCTCCTCCTCATCGAGCAGCGGACGATGCCAATCGTACGCGGTGAACCATATCACTATCGGATACCGCGCCAGATAGCTCAGCGGCAGACTATCGGGGACGTTCATATAATCGTCAGTATTCCAATAATCGTAGGGTAGCCCCAGCGTATCGAGCGCGTTTTGATAGAACCCCTCGCGTTGATACCAACGGTCGTCGTCTACCAACAGGATAGGCGCGGGGAGTTTGCTGGTGATGAGCGCGGTTTGGGAGATGGCAGGATTGGCTTGCGATTGGAGCGTGAATTGAATTTGGTCTGCCAGATTAAAGCGCGCCGCAGTAGAGGTGGTGACGCGAACGCCAACGGTGAACCATTGACACGAATCGAGCGTGAAGGTGGGCGCCAGCGGCGCGGTGAAATTCGCGTTCATCATCTCCGTCTGCCAATCGGCATCGGTCAGCTTCCAACTATATTGTTCCGTATTTTGCCCCTCGTTTCGCGCCAGCAACGTATGGGTGATTATGGCAGCTGTGCCCTTGACAGTCACTTGCCGCGCCGGCTCTAATCGTAATCCTTGTGGCTGGGGCGGCGTAGTCAAGGTTTCAATAACGCGTTCCATCACCTCGCGGCGCGTATCTCTGCCGGAGATGCCCTCAAAACCGAAGGCGAAGTACACGGCGCGATAGGGCGTACACAACCCGATTTCCTGTCCCGCGTAGCCGCCATCCTCGTAAGCGTAGACCGGCGCGGAGGCGGTGTCATCTATAGGTTCAAACATATCAGGATATTTCTGATTGTCCGCGCTATCGTCACCGTTCAGCGTCAGGGTGATACTTGCGAAGGTGCTGTCTGGTTCGCCGATGATCGTGCGAGATGGCGCGTTGTCGCCTTTGTATATCGAGCGGAGCCGATAACGATAAAAACCGCGATACTGATCCCAGAAACCGATATCCTGCCCAGTGATAAAGAGCTTTCCCCCCTGATCGAGATAATCGGTCAACGCGTCGCTCGAACCGGTATAATGAGGAGAATCTTCGGGCGATGACCAAATTATAATATCATACGCTGCTAAATCTTCACTATCAGGCGCGACAAAAATACTCTCAACAGTCTTCTTTATTTTCCAAGTATCGTACAGATAACGCAGATCCGCCAACGCCTGTTGGAAATACTCTATCTCGCTGCGATAATACCACGCGCCGCTGTCCACCAACAAAATCGTCGGCGCGGGCGCCAAATCCAGGTTAAGTTCCGTCGCGCTGCCGACAGTGACGCGCACCCCGGTAGTTATCAATACGCGGTGTCCCCAACTCTCCACGCGCAGGGTGTATTCGCCCGCGGGGAGATGTTGGCTGTATAACCCTGTCGCCGCGTCGGTGGTGGCGGTGATGTGAGTTCCCGAAACGCTCAGCGTCGCGGACAGGGGAATATCGGTATCTTCTTTCTGAACGTTTCCAAAGAGAATGCCGGTCGGCAAGGCGGTTAGCGCGAAATTCACTGTCTGCGGCGTGCGCGAAACGACATGCAAATCCTCAAGCGTGGTGGATTCGTAAGCGAAGGAATCGGCGGTGAGGTCGTAAACGTTTGGCGACAAAAAGACCGAATAATGTCCCGTCGCGTCGCAGGTGATCTCGCGCCGCCAATCGCCGGTGCGGTCAACGATCTCGACGGTCGCGTAGGATAGCGGCGCGCCATCTACCGCCCGCGTCACCGTCCCGCTAATCTCGCTCGACAGCGCGACCGCGCCCACCGCGCCGTAAGCGTCGAGAAGTCCCCAGCCGGTGTCGTTATTGGGCACTTCGTCTCCCAGCGGCATGGCGGTCGAGGTGATCGCGTAGTAGAGCTGCGCGATGCTCAAATCGGGGTCAGCTTGCAACATCAGCGCTGCCACGCCCGCGACGCTGGGCGCCGCCATAGAAGTACCCTGCATCTCTCGATAGCTGCCCCCCGGCGCGGTGGAGAGTATCTCCGCGCCCGGCGCGGCGATTTCCGGCTTCACCTCTCCCCAGGGCGACGGCCCACGACTGGAAAAATTCGTCACCTCATCTTCCTGCGAGGTTGCCCCCACCGCTAAAACCTCATCGAAACTACCCGGCGCGCCGACGCTGCTCATGCGCGGTCCCTGGTTACCCGACGAGAATATCGATACGATACCCGCCGCGTTCCATGCCTGTACATCGGGGCGAAAAGTTTCATCGGCGCCTATGTTCGATCCCCAAGAGTTATTCACTACATCGGGAGCGAGCGCGGGGTCGCCGTCGGGCGCCAGAATCCACTCGAAGCCCGCGTGTATCCAGCTATCGTAAGAGTATCCACCATTATTGAAGATCTTCACCGCGATCCACTCCGCCCCCGGCGCGACGCCAATGCCGTCCGCGCCGACCATCGTGCCTATCGTGTGCGTGCCATGTCCATTACCATCACCGGGATACAGATATTCCTCGTCCGTAGCACAGTACCAATTGCCCGCGTGGACGGGTAACTCCTTATCCCTGTAACCGCGATAATTCTCCAGCAACGCGGGGTGATACCAATCCACTCCCGTATCCATGTTTGCCACTACCATCCCTGTTCCGGTGATATTCAAGGTCTCCCACACCAACGGGACGCGTGTCCGCTCGATGTGCCATTCCGTCGCGGTTGTGACGGCGCGCTGCGGAATCTCTGCCCCTTCGCTTATCGGCTCTTCAAGTTGGCGCACATGATCAGCCCGAATCAGCTTCACATCGACGCGCCGCGTCAATTCCAACAACGCACTGCTTCGCGCGGTCACGGCTATCGCGTTGACCACCCAAAACGGACGATAACTTATAACCGCGCCCATCTCCTGTTGATCTTGTAGGTACGCCCTAAGCGAACTCTGGCTTCGCGCCGCGTTCTGTTGTAGCGCATCAATAACGGCATGGCGCCGCGCCAATAGATCCGTATTTCGTTCGGCGGTAGATAGATCAGCCTCTTCCCACAGGTGAATGATGAATCGAAACTCTTCAT
>CAZSIG010000393.1:0-4264 GCA_964606195.1 uncultured Anaerolineales bacterium | reverse complement strand
TTCGCGTCGGGATGTACGATCCGCAAACCGGGCAGCGCGTTCCTATTCGGCGCGATGGGAAGCGCGTTTCAGATGATAGTTTGGTTTTAACGACGTTGCAAGTGCGTGAGTTGATTGACTAACAAATTTGGTGTGGGACACAGATTTACACTGATGTACACTAAAGTTGTTCCCTAATAAGCTAGGCAGAAAATAGGACGCGGATTTTCGCGGATTAACGCGGATAAAGAGCTTAAATCCTGAAAATCCGCGTGAATCCGCGTCCTATACAATTGCTTTCCTGTTCAAAACCTTATTTGGGAACAAGTCTACTGATTTGTTTTAGGTCTTATGCAAGCTCACAATAATTTCATCGCAGGGAACGCGGAGTTTCTTTGAAGTAATACTTTGATAATCATCATACGCGGTCATATACATTCATTTATGGTCATATTTTTTGATACTAATTGCCCTAATCAGCACGAATAAGTAGAAAATTAGTGAAAATTCGTGAAATTAGTGGCAAATTTTCCCTTGTGACCACCTGAAATCCCAAAGAGCCAAAAAACTTTGCACTCTCCGCGTCCTCGGCGGTTAATCCTTACGTGGCTTGCATAACTTTTCTATGAAAAAATTCAAATCAGTGCAAATCAGTGCAAATCAGTGTCCCTTTGAGCTAGAACTAGAGCAAAAACTAAGCGAGATGCACCGCGTCGTCGTCGCCTTCTCCGGCGGCGCGGACAGCGCGTATCTGCTGGCGGTCAGCGTGGATGTCTTGGGCGCGGAGAACGTCTTGGCAGTGACGGTGAATTCCCCACTTCTGCCCGCCGCCGAACTTGCCCGCGCCGAAGAACTGACGCGAGAGTTAGGGGTATCACATCTGATTGTCGATTACAATGATTTAGCCGATGCCCGCGTCGCGGCGAATTCGCCCGAGCGGTGTTATTATTGTAAAAGGGCGCGGTTCAGCCTGTTACAAGAGTTGGCGCGCGAGCGCGGTTTTGAGTATGTGATACATGGCGAAAACGCCGACGATGCCGATGACTACCGCCCCGGCGCCCGCGCCGCGCAAGAGCTAGGCATTCGCGCCCCGTTGGCGGAGACGGGACTGACCAAAGCCGAGATTCGCGAGCTATCTCGCCGGCGCGGGCTGCCGACATGGGACTTGCCCGCGCAAGCTTGTCTCGCCTCGCGTTTTCCGTATCATACCCCGCTGACCAGAGAAGGCTTAGAGCGCGTCGCGGCGGCGGAGCGCATCCTGCGCGATGAGTTTGCGCTTCGGCAGTTGCGCGTGCGCGACCATTATCCAGTGGCGCGATTAGAAGTTGAGGAAGGTGAGATGGCGCGGTTGGTAGAAGCGGCTGTTCGGGCGCGTATTGTAGGCAAACTCAAGGATTTAGGTTATACTTATGTCACACTCGATTTAAGCGGTTATCGCATGGGGAGTTTGAATGAGCAAATCAACACATGAACAGGAAGATGAATTGATGCTGGAGGCGCGTCCTGATTTATACCGCGCCACGCGCAAGGGGGTGCCCGAAGTTATTTACACGGAGGGCAAAACGCTGGAGCAATGTATCAAAATATCCCACGCGTTTCTCGCTAACACGGGGCGCGCCATTTTGAGCCGCGTCTTTCCCCCACTGGAGGCGCGGCTGCGCGAGGAGTTTCAGCCGCCAATCAATATAGAGTGGCACTCGTTGTCGCGCATGATGATATTGCGCACGGCAGTGGGGGACGTGTTATCAAGCGGCGGCAAGGTGGGCATCATCTCCGCGGGCACTTCCGACATTCCGGTCGCGGAGGAGGCGGCGGTCATTTGTCAGGAGATGGGCTGCGCGGTGACGACGGTGTACGACGTGGGAGTGGCGGGAATGCACCGCCTTTTCGCGCCGCTGGAAGAGTTACTGGACGTGAAAAAGGTCGATGTCATCATCGTCGCGGCGGGCATGGACGGCGCGCTGCCCTCCGTCGTGGCGGGGTTATCCGACGTGCCGGTAATTGGGCTGCCCACTTCGGTTGGCTATGGCATGGGGGGGCAGGGCGAAGCCGCGCTGCTGTCGATGTTGCAGACCTGTTCGCCCGGCTTGGCGGTGGTGAATATCGATAACGGCGTCGGCGCGGGGGCGATGGCGGCGTTGATTGCCAATCGTTGTGCCGCGGCGCGGCGTTAGCTTTTGAGTAAGGGGGCGAGTTCTTGGTGAAAGAAGATGCCTATTTTTTGGAAGAGATTTTGCTAGGGGAAGAATACGGCGCGTATTTGGACGAAGAGGGAAATACGGCGCGATTGGAGTTGATGGGGTTGTTGAATCGGCGCCAGATTCTGCGCGGAGTGCGCGCAGGTTTGAAGAAGGAGTTAAAAGACTTACAACAGGAGCAGAGCCGCGCCTTGCGTGATGGGCGCGTGATGCGCCAGCGCGATGAGTGGTACAAGCGTCAGGAGCGAATCGATACTGTCCGCGAGCGCATTGAGATGACGAACGACAATCTAAAATCGCTGGAAGTTCGTATCGCCGAGGCTAAAGTCCGCGTTATCGACACTCTAGCCGCGATGTTATGTCGCGTTATCGAGGTTAATACGCGGCGGCTGCGCGATAAAAAGAGGGAATGCCATGAGAATTTGGCGGCGGGTAATTTGCAGGAGATGGCGGATGAGTTCACCGCGTTGAGAGAGGTGCGCGATTACCTTTTCGGTTTGTACGAGCGGTTGCAACTGTATCATAGTCTCTCCCCGATAAAACTTGTTGATATGAATCTCTTCAGCCCGCTACCCGAATTCGAGCATTGGGGAGATTCTTATAGACTTAGTTTGGAGATGGCGCGCGATGAAATTGGTTGATATGGCGGTGCAAAGACGCGCCCCTCTGGCAAATTCTGCTGACACGAACGCGTATCGGCTGCTCAATGGCGCGGCTGATGGCGTTCCTGAGCTGACGGTAGACCGCTACGCGCATGTGTTGGTGGCTAATATTTACGATGAAAAAGTTGATGTAAAGCCCTATGAGGAAATCTTGCGCGCCATAGCCGAGCAAACCGCGGCGCGCGCCATATATGTGAAACATCGTCCCGCGCAGGCTAACACTCTGGATGAAGATACGCGGAATGAGCTTGCGCCACCTGAGCCACTATGGGGGGACGCGGTGGACGAAGTGGAAAGCAAAGAGAATGGAATGCGCTTCATCATTCGTCCTGGCGAGGGGTTGAACACGGGGCTGTTTTCGGATATGCGCGAGGTGCGCGCCTTCGTGCGGGATAACGCGGCGGGAAAAGAGGTGCTCAATTGTTTCGCGTATACCTGCGCCTTCGGTGTCGCGGCACTTTGCGGCGGCGCGGCGCGCGCTCTCAATCTCGATATATCACGAAACTACCTCGATTGGGGCGAGCGCAACACCGCGTTGAACGGCTTCGACCCCATTCGCACCGATTTTCTGCGCGGTGATGTCTTCGATTGGTTGGGACGATTTGACCGCCGCGCGCAGAAGTTCGATATGGTTATAGTTGACCCGCCCAGTTATTCCAAAACTCGCGAGACGCGCTTCACGGTGAAGCGCGATTACGCTGAGTTGGTCGCCCGCGCCGCGCGCGTTGTCGTCCCCGGCGGCACGCTCATCGCTTGTACCAATTATCACCAATTATCGCGCCGCGCTTTCATGGCGAAGATACGGGAGGGGCTGTGGGGGTGTGCGGCGCGCATCGAGCGTACATACCATGAGCCAGAGATAGATTTCCCCGTTGCTGCTGGCGCGGAGCCTTATTTGAAAGTCTGTGTGGCGCGAATTAGTGCCAAAATATGAGAAGTAGCGCGAAAACAATTAACCCTACAAGTTAGGATGGAGCGGCGGTCACGGTTTACCAGCAGTAGGTCGTCTATTCGGCGGTAGTGGATTGTTCTGTGGTAACGTACCGTCTTGCGCCACCCCGCTACGTTCTCGGTGAACGGTGGCGCGGTGTCTTGAATGTTGGTAGGTAAGACTGTGACTATGCGCGGTATGTGCGCGACGCATACGGCAAATCGTTTAGACCTGTTGGTTTTTTGAAACCCAACAGGTTTTGTTTTGACGTTATTTATGGATCAATGGTAGATAGATACGATAATTCGGCGGCGTCGCGGTCGTGGTGGGAGACGGCGTAGGCGTCGCACTCGTAACCTCCGCGTCGCGGACGAGACGGACATAGTTGTAAATCCGAATGGCATCGCCCTGTGGACCGTGTCCGGTGGGATAGTCCGCGGGGTCGCCCGATTTCGGGTCGCTGCGCTGTGCCCCCGCGCCGTGCACGTCCACCC
>CAZSIG010000392.1:0-4282 GCA_964606195.1 uncultured Anaerolineales bacterium | reverse complement strand
TGCTGCCGGCGGTCAGTTCCATCGTCGCGCCCCGTCCCGTCGCGGCGCAGTCACCAGCGGTTCCCCCGGCGGCTACAGCCACCCCGACAGGGCCAACGTGGGTACAGTGTTCTTTCCCGCGCACCCTCAACGTGGGGACTCTTGCTGCTAACACTGGTTGGACCTATTTTGCCTTTGACGCTCCCGTAACCCAAGTGGATGATGATGACTGCCCTATCGACGATTTCGAAATTACATGGGAGGGAGGTCCTGCTCCTATAACTATCAACTATGCATTCGCCAGATCTGACAGCGATCGCAATACTGGCAATACTTTTATTCTAGCAGGGAGTACTTCAGAGCACAATAGTGTTGGCATGTATGACCTTCCATGGAACGGTATCGCGCTGGCGAACTCCAATTCTACTCCATGGACTATGGGTCTGGTAACGGTTACCTTTATGGGTGAACGCCTTGATACTGGTGATGGTGGACAGTAATCTATCACTGTCTTGATGAACTGAAGTATATTTTCGGTTACAATCGCGTTCCCGATCTGCGGGTTGGGAACGCGATGGTTTTTAGGTGCGCGTTCAGCAATAACCTGTTTTAACAGGTTTGGATAGCAGACCCCGAATTCATTCGGGGGCATTCTTCTTCGGCGCGGTTCTCAATTAATTATTCAAAGCATAGGAGCAAAAATGAGCACTAATCCTTTACCCACCCTACCCCACATCACCACTTGACAAGCCAAAGTAGACCGTCTAGGTTGGACGGCTGGCTGGAGTTACGCCGCGTACGGCTTGCGTTTTGGCTTGCGGAGCAACGATTCGACGGCATTGAAACATGCCGCGCCGCATCTGCCCCTCGGCTGGCAGACTGCTCCCGGTGCGGATAACGAGGTGGATATCCTCTACTCGCTGCGCCTCGCGCCCCCCGCCCAACGCGAAGGGCAGCGCAACTATCACCTCCTCTACTGCGGTTCCGCTCTGCTGGCGCGGCATCTGGAGCTGCCCCCCGTCTTGACCGCACTCGAAAAACACGCCGAACTCCTCACCGCGCTACGGGCGCAGGACTGCCTCTTCGTCCACGCCGGCGCGGTCGGCTGGCAGGGGCAGGCCATCCTCATCCCCGGGCGGAGCATGACCGGCAAAACCACGCTGGTCAAGGCGCTGGTCGAAGCCGGCGCGACCTATTACTCCGACGAGTTCGCCGTGCTGGACAAAGAGGGCAGAGTGCATCCTTATCCCGTGCCGCTGTCCATGCGAGACGCCCAGGGACGCCCCGTCGGCAAAATTCCGGTCGCGGAACTCAACGGACAGGTGGGCGAAGAACCGCTGCCGGTGGGCTTAGTGGTGGTCACGCACTACCAACGCCGCGCCCGCTGGCGCCCGCAGGAACTCTCCCCCGCCCAGGGGCTGCTGAGGCTGCTGGACAACACCGTCGCGGCGCGGCGCGAACCGCAGTACACCATGCCCATCCTCAAGCTCGCGGCATTAAACGCCAAAATCGTGGAGAGCAAGCGCGGCGATGCCAAACGGATCGCCCCCGCGCTGCTGGAATTACTTCCATGACCTCAGCGGTGAATTACTTAGGGCTTTCTGCGAGTCGAATCGCCCCTCACCCCCAGCCCCTCTCCCCGAAGGGGAGAGGGGAGCGCGTGTTCCCCCTCCCCTTCGGGGAGGGGGTTAGGGGGAGGGGAGACTCCCGCATGATAGACCCCTTCCCCCTCCTCGCCCTCTGCGCTCGCGCGCAGGGTACCCCGGAAATCTACGCGCAGCTTCGGCAGCGCGCCCGCGCTTTGTCCTCGTGGGACGATGTCCCCGCCCAGGCCGAGGCGCACGGCTTAGAACCGCTCCTCTACACCCATTTGCAGGCGGCGAATGTCGCGCTGCCCCCGCACGTCCAACAGCAGTTGCAAGTCCGCACTATGCAGCACGCCCACGCCAATCGCGTGCGGTTCACCGCGCTGGCGGAGATTCTGGACGCCTTTCAATCCGCCGGTATTCCCGCGTTGGTGCTCAAAGGCGCGGCGCTGGCGCACCTGGTCTATGCCCACCCGGGCTGGCGTGTGATGCGCGACCTGGACGTGCTGGTCAGCACGGCGGAGGCGCAGCGGGCGCACATGCTGCTGGCGCAGATGGGGTTCTGCGTGCCTTTATTTGAGCGCGAGCACATTGTGCGCCACAAACACCTGCCCGTCATGCAGCGCGAGGTGGAAGGGATGCTCATCAGCGTCGAAGTTCACTACAACTTGTACAGCAAGGAGACGCCCGCCGCCGCGTTCGAGGCGCTGTGGCCCGCGGCGATCCCTTTCGCGGTGGACGGCGTGCCCGCGTACGCGCTGGGCTACGAGGATATGCTGGAGCACGTCTACCGCCACGCGATGGAGGATATGATCTTCAAGCCGCTGCGCCTGATCTGGGTGGCTGACCTAGTCAGTTTGGCGGAACAGTACGCCCTTACAATCGACTGGAACCGCGTCGCGCCCGCCGTGCGCCGTGCCCTGGCGGTATTGCACTGGCTGACGCCGCTATCTGAGGAACTACGCGCCGCGGCGGCTCTCGACATCGGCGCCGCGCCGCGGGGCATAGAGAAGCAATCAGGTTGGGATTTTCAGGGCTGGCCCCGCTCATCATTAGCCGCGCAGCGGGACAAGGGCTACCTGGGCATCCTGCGCGATACCTTCTACCCGCCGGAGGGGTGGCTGCGCCTGTATTACGGCTTGGGGCGCGGCGCGGATTTTTGGTGGGGGCGGCTGGTGCGGCATCCGTGGTGCATTCTGGGGTGGGTGGGGAATTATCTCATAGGCAAGCAATAGAAAAACCCGTTTTCCAAGAAAGAAAACGGGTTTTTGGTTGCTTTAAGAGAGGGCGCAATGGGGATTGCGCCCTGCACGATATATTAGGACGGTATCCCCATACCGCCACTACCGCGCCGCATAAATTGGCGCAATGGGGATTGCGCCCTGCACGATACATTAGGGCGGTATCCCCATACCGCCGCTACCGCAAGGCAAAAAATTAGAGCAATTCGTGAAATTAGTGGCAAAAAATCAGCCAAGCGTTAAGTTGACCCCGCGAACTCCCGAAGAGCCGTGAAAATCCGCGCCATCCGCTGACTTTATTCATACAACCGCGCCAACGCCTTCGCGAGATTATCAGTCTCTACCTCTCGCATCTCCACATTCGCGTCACCGAAGACGTAAACCGGTCCCTTACCGCGCATCTCCTGTTTCAACAACACTACGTCAACCTTCTGGTCTACTAACCACTCCGCCACGTAAATGCCTCGCGCCTTCTCCATCTCCGCGCCCGGCGTATCCACAATTCGCTCTTCGTCAACGTGACCATCGCTCAAGCGCATCCGTCCCAGCGCGAAATAGGGCGCCTCGCCGAAATGCTCACTGAGCGAGCCGGCGCGGTCTGCCAGCGGCGCGGCATATCGTAGATGCGTGCGTTCCTGCGGCTCGGCGTGAATGAGGACGCGCTCAACGAATGGTACCGCCTCCTGAATTTGCGCCTTGATGCGCTGTATCACTGTCTCCGCCTTTGCCAAATCGTGGACGCGCAGTATCACCGCCGCTTCCACGAAGCGGAACCGCCCCGCGTTTCGTCCGGTCACCCAATCGATTTTGACCACCGTTGGCTCCTCGGTGATTATCTCGCGAATCTTCAACAGACTATTCGCGTCGAGCGAGGCGTCGAGCAACACACGCATTCCATCGGATAACAATTCCCAGCCGGTTTTGGCGATAGCGACGACGATGACCAACGCCGCGACGCGGTCTAACGGCAGATTCACCCACTGCCCCACCAGCGCGGCGAAGGTGATACCGGTGGTGAAAATGTGAACGCGATATTCTTTGGCATCCGCGATTAACGCGGGCGAATTGGCGCGTTTCCCGACGCGCAGTTCGAAGGTGCTGAAAATCAGGGGGATGGCTGCCGCGATTATCACCCCGATTAGCATCCAAGTATCCACTGTCGTTTGTCGCTCCGTAGCGAAGAGGGCGTCGCGCGTGATTTCGTACGCGGTGAAAAAGGTCATTCCTGCCAGCACAACGGTTATGACGTTCTCTATTTTGTATAGTCCGTAGGGAAAATCTTTAGATTTGCGCGTGGAAAGTTTCAGTCCGATGAGTACGCCCACCGCGGTGAAGAAATCCACCACGTTGTGCACCATCTCCGCTTCGACCGCGAGGCTGCTAGAGGCGCGGGCGATGACTAGGTTAATCAATATCAGGATTACGTTGATACCAATAGAATACCATCCCCAAAGCTCTACATTCATTGCTTGATTT
>CAZSIG010000391.1:0-4295 GCA_964606195.1 uncultured Anaerolineales bacterium | reverse complement strand
ATGGGACACTGATTGACACAGATTTTCACTGGTTTGGGATCGCGAATTAAACAACTTACTCACTTGGCGCGGTCAGCGTCCCCGTAAAGGGGACGGCTACAGTGTAGGCGCACCCTTTATGGGTGCGCTTAGAAAGAAATCAGTGTGCATCGGTGTGTGTCAGTGTCCAATATTAAATTTATCAGTCAAGCTCATCTGTTCAAAACCGCGTAGTTGCCAACGCGCGCGATAATACGCTCCGCCACTTCATCCTTTGTCATCTCCTCCCAACTCTCTGAACGTCCATTGGCATACAATAAAGTCACAATGTTCGTGTCAGCACCCATCACGCGGCGCGCATCGTTCGCTACGATCATATCAAGTTTTTTCTTCTCTAATTTTTGCCGAGCGTAACTCACCACATTTTCCGATTCAGCCGCGAAACCGACTACTACGCGCGGGCGCGCTTTGTGAAAAGAGACCTCTTGCAAAATATCTGGATTACGCATTAACTTGAGAGTTATATCATCAGAACTTTTCTTGATCTTCTCCGCCGAAACTTGTTCCGGTCGATAGTCGGCAACCGCAGCCGCCATCAGCAGTATATCGATTTTCGCGAGGTTAGCTATCACCGCGTCACGCAGCTCCAGCGCAGATGTAACCGCGATATCACATACATTCCAGGGCACTGTAAGCGCGGTGGGAGCATGAACTAATGTAACCACCGCGCCAGCATCGCGCGCCGCGCGCGCCAGCGCGTACCCCATCTTCCCCGATGAGCGGTTGGTAAGAATCCGCACCGGATCCACTGCCTCTTGCGTTGCCCCGGCGGTGACTAAAACATGTCTCCCTATCAATACGCCGTCGCGCCCCAGAACGGCACAAGCCGCGTCTACGATTTCCCAAGGTTCCAACATTCGCCCCGCGCCGGTCGCCCCCGAAGCAAGTCTGCCCTCTGCGGGGCCAATTATGACTACGCCACGCTCACGCAGTATGTTCACATTCGTCTGCGTCGCGTGATGGTTCCACATACCGGTCTCCATCGCGGGCGCGGTCATGGTCATACCGCGATTAGTGAGCGCGATCGCCGTTAAGAGGTTATTCGCGATGCCTTGTGCCATTTTAGCGATGGTATTCGCGGTTGCCGGAGCGATAATCAACAAATCAGCCCATTTTCCCAGCTCCACATGGGCAATGCGCTCCGTCCCTAACAACTCAAACATCCCCATCGCGACAGGGCGATGTGTGATCGCTTGAAACGACAACGGCGCGACAAACCGTGTCGCGCTTTCGGTCATTACCACTTCTACCAAGGCACCAGCTTTCACCAAGCGGCTGGCTATCTCCACCGCTTTGTACGCCGCTATGCCCCCTGTGATTCCCAGAATGATTTTCTTATCGCGTAAGATCATATTTCCTCACTTAAGAATGGCGCGTAAATAATTTGTGCGCTTGGCGCGGTCAGCGTTCCTGTAAAGGCTGTTCGCCGAGTGAACTCGGCGCGGCTACGGAAAACATGCTGAAGCATGTTCGGTATAACGCGCTTCAGCGCGTTTCTCGTAGCAACCGTGAGTTCACTCACGGGGGTGCGCGGCGCGAGACAGCAAACTGTCAAGTAGCTAGTCCCCTATTAAACAAAAGCGCGGAGTGAAATACTCCGCGTCTTGACGTGTTAAACTATACCTTTTATAAAGCCTCGATCTATCACAACCCCATCTGGCCACGTAGCGCTTCTTCGATATCAGTGCTTTTAAAAGGTTTGCTAACGGCGGCATCAGCTCCTGCTTCCATTGCACGCTTGCGCTGTACGTCGCGGCTGACGTAAGCACTGACGATAACGATAGGTATATCCTTGAATTCCTCGTGTTGGCGGAAATAACGCGTCGCTTGATAGCCATCAAGCTTGGGCATTTTAACATCCATGAAGATGATGTCCGGCTTCTCTTGCTCCGCTTGCATAATCCCATCTTCTCCATTTTCCGCCTGCGCGACCTTAAAATCGCACCCGACCTTTATCATCCCTCGCGTAAAAAACTGATATAAAAGCTCGCGAATATCTTTGTCATCATCCACTAGTAGAACTTTTAATACCTTACGCTCTCCCACGTTTATCTTCTCCCAGTACGGAAATATAAATGACTAGTTCTCTTTTATCAACAATAACATCGCGTTTATGGTATGGGGGTAGAGACAGGAAGTGATAAACCAAACGCGCCTAATATTAATTGAACGATACCGAACAGGGTTCCGCAAATAATTGGACAACCAAAAAAGATGAAAAAGAAACCCAAAATAATGATAGTGTCCATTGCCTTTTTGGACAGATGAGTTATCCCCAAAGTAGCTAGTATCGCGTTGAGAGGGTTGTTAAAGTTCCCTGTCGACTTTCTTGCTTGAACTCCCTCAGCTATAGCTTCCCCGCAGCGCAAACAATAACGCGCCTCTGGTGGCAATTCTTGACCGCATTTGTGGCAATACATCACTTTACTCTCTCTGTCACTCGCGCTATTGCTAACAACGTCGCGCGCTCTTGACGATTTGATAATGGACACCGCGTAACAAGTCCTTTAGGGCTGCTCCATTTTCAGACAAGCTACCCATATCAATTATACTTTAACACTGTGTCAATTTGGTGGAGATAATCAGGCATTACGTTGTCGCTTCGTAAGCAAAGGGGAACATATCAGCTAATTCGCGTCGCTCTCAGTAAGCTCCTCGGCGTACCACTTTCCTTGTGTCTGCACAAATTGCAACCGAAATTCGCGATCACTCGCGACGGTCACATCGCCATCCCATGTTTTTGAGGTGGCGCGGCGCGCTCGCCAAGCGACGATACTCAAACGTTCACCATTCCACCAGAAACGGATCGGTCGAATCGTCCGATTAAGCAGACAAGTAATCTCAACTTTGACCGCGACTCTCTCACCCAAGCTGTTTCATCTCCACCACGCTACACGATCAGTAATTTTACCATCTTTTTCAAAAACTACAAAACCCGCCCGAAAGCAAACCAGCATTGCTAACCCGCGAGAGATTAGACAGAGTAATCATAATCCCGCGCCGTTTCCAGCCTCTAAGATTAGGAAACAGAGACACTTTTGAATAAACCAGCTTGACTCCGCGTTTAAGTTACTCCAAATTTGAAGGACAATTACCGCGTCTACTCGTCCTGTTCCGCGTCTTTATTCTCTGCATCGGAGAAAAGGGCTAACAGATCCCGACCTAAAAAACGATAGCCTTTGCCAATCTGCGCGTAAGGCAATTTACCCGCTTTGACCCACCGCCGTAAAGTAGAGTCAGAGATCTGCAACAATTCACACACTTGAGCCGAAGTATATATCCGGTTCTCCTGTAATTCGACCATTTTTAACCTCCATATTCACCTAATACCGCACCACTAATCATCAAGTATCATCAGAATTCCCCTAAATTATAACATACCTATCGTTAAATATCAAACGCGGTCATTGTTCTGCTATAACAAGCATACGTGCACGTTAAACAGAGGGCGCGTATTAGCGTAATCTTACAGTATGTGTTAAGATATTTTCACTCGGCAAGAGCAACGCGCCGTTCATTCCCACTTTATTATAGGACTTACGCAAGTTCAGAATAATCTTACCGCCGAGCACGCGGAGAGCGCAGAGTTTGCTAGGTAATTTTTTATCGCGCCACGAATATGACCTGTAATGAACACTTATGAACGTGTATGACAGATACAAAGAACCTTTCCCGCTACTCTCCGCGTCCGTCGTTTATCCCCGCACGGGGATGTTCTCTGCGGTAAATTGTAGTGCGATTTTGCGTAAGCCCTATATTATTAGAATATGGATAAAAGGTAAATGAATAAAAACTCTGAAACGACAACAGAAACCGCGATATTAACCTTTGAAAATCTTATCCTAGATACTCAAAGGCACACCCTAAATAACAATGGCGTCGTCCATGAATTACGTCCCAAAGAATTTGCTCTCTTGAAACTATTTATGCTTAATCCCAATACAATAATATCGCGCGCCCAAATAATGAAGAATGTCTGGAACACCGAATACTTGGGCGACACGCGTACCCTCTACACTCACATCTGTTGGCTACGCCAAAAGATAGAAGAAGACCCACACCACCCACAGTATCTTTTCACTGTGCGCGGTGTGGGTTATCGTTTTGGCAGTCCCGTTTAAGAAAGCGAAGCGTGAAGACATGATGCGTGATACGTGATGCGTAACATCTCACGTCTTTACGTCTCACGCTCAAGGCATCAAATTCTCATCAATACAAACGCCCTCCGGTTCGATGTGCGTAGCCGCCGCGCTGCC
>CAZSIG010000390.1:0-4327 GCA_964606195.1 uncultured Anaerolineales bacterium | reverse complement strand
CCTATAAAGGGGACGCTGACCATATCGAGATATTACAATGTCACTTCTAACAGCATCCAACCTAAGCAAATCGTTCGGCGTGCAAGATATCTTCAGCGATATCTCTTTTCATATCGAACGCGCCGATAAAATCGCGCTCATCGGCGCGAACGGCACGGGCAAAACAACCCTGCTGCGAATTCTAGCAGGGCTGGAGTATGCCGATGGAAACGGCGAAGTTCATCGCGCCCGCGATACCCAAATCGGTTATCTACCGCAGTTAGCCAAGTTTCCAAGCGATCACACTATCTACGACGAGATGTTGAGCGTATTCTCCGAACTACGCGCCCAAGAGGCACAGTTACGCCAATTGGAACAACAGATGGCTGCCGCGCCGAACGATGATGAACTATTACAGAAGTACGACGAATTGCACCAGCAGTTTGAGTTCGCGGGAGGCTTCACCTACGAACAGCGCATCAAGCATGTCCTCATGGGCTTGGGCTTCTCCACCGCGGAGTATGACACACCGATTTCCATTCTGAGCGGCGGACAGCAGACGCGCGCATTATTGAGCAAGCTGCTACTGCAGGAGCCGGATTTGCTGTTACTGGACGAGCCGACGAATTACCTCGACCTGGCGGCAATGGAATGGCTCGAAACATACTTGCAATCCTGGCGCGGCAGCCTGGTCGTCGTCGCGCACGACCGCTATTTTCTGGACAAGGTGGTCAATCGCGTTTGGGAATTGACTTACGGACGTCTGGAATGTTATCGCGGCAACTATTCGCATTACGTGCAGCAACGCGGTGAACGCATGGCGCGGCGGCGCGCCGAATACGAACGGCAGCAGCGATATATCGCAAAGACTGAGGACTTTATCCGCCGCTACATGGCAGGACAGCGCACGAAAGAGGCACAGGGCCGCCTGAAGCGTTTAGAGCGACTGGAGCGGTTGGAAAAACCGCGCAACGCAGCAACCATCAAGCTGAATTTGGACACCAAGACGCGCACGGGCGACATGGTCTTGGCGATAGATGATTTAGAGATTGGCTATTCGCGTAATAGGCTATTCAAATGCGATGAGTTGACGATGTGGCGCGGAGAGTGTATCGCGTTGCTAGGGGCGAACGGTTCAGGCAAGACGACCTTCATCAAGACGATTTTGCGCCGCACTCCACCGCTGGCAGGAGAGTACGAGTTAGGCTACAACGTGAAAATGGGTTACTTCAGTCAGGGACACGTCGAGCTAAATCAGAGTAACACGGTGTTAGAGGAGTTACTAACGGCGCGGCATTTATTGTTAAAGGATGCGCGCAATTTTCTGGGACGATTCCTCTTTCGCGGCGACGATGTGTTCAAGCCGGTGAATACTCTAAGCGGCGGTGAGCGTGCGCGCCTCGCTCTGGCAAAACTCGCGTTACAGGATTCCAATCTGCTTTTATTGGACGAGCCGACGAATCACCTGGATATTCCCTCGCAGGAGATACTTGAAGAGGTACTACGCGATTTCAGCGGCTCTATGCTCCTAGTCTCCCACGACCGTTACTTAGTGCGCGCTTTGGCGAACAAACTCTGGTTCATCGAGGATGGCGCGGTGACGGAGTTCGCGGGGACGTATGATGAGTATTTAGAGAAGCGGGCAGCCAAATCGGCGAATCAGCCAAGCGACAAACCGGCAAATGAGCGAGAGAGTAAATCGACCGCCCGCGCCGCGCCGCGTGAGAAGGGTGAACTGACGCCCTGGGCGCGAGCGCGCCGTATCGAGGAATTGGAGCACGAAATCGAGGGGGCTGAGGTGCATTTAAACTATCTACGCGGCGCGTTGGAACGCGCCAGCGCGGCGCAGGACGTCGCGGAGTTGCAGAAACTGGGCACGGAGTACAGCGAGACCGAGACTACACTCGATGATCTGTTGAAAGAGTGGACGGAGATTCACGAATAAACTACAGCGTAGGGGCGAACCTATGTGTTCGCCCTTTATTACGTATTATTATACACAGGACTTACGCAAATTCAGAATAATTTTACCGCCGAGCGCGCGGAGAGCGCAGAGCTTTCTAGGTAGTTTTTTATCGCGCCGTGAATATGACCTATAATGAACACTTATGAACATGTATGATAGATACAAAGAACCTTTCCTGCTACTCTCCGCGTCCTCTGCGTTCTCTGCGGAAAATTGTAGTACGATTTTGCGTAAGTTCTAATACAAAAGGGACAAACAGACAGGTTTGCCCCTACGGGAGAGAATTATCTAATATGACCAAAATCTACCTTAAACCAAAACGCGAAAAAGCGATACTACGCCATCACCCCTGGATATTCTCCGGCGCGGTGAAACGGATAGATGACGACGCCCGCGACGGTGACATCGTTACAATTTATGACGCGGGCGGTGGTTTTCTAGCGCGCGGCTACCTCAATCGCCAATCGCAGATCGTGGTGCGGTTGTTGAGTTGGAATCGAGACGAGCCTATCGACCGCGACTTCTGGCGGCGGCGATTGCAAGCTGCGATAGCACGCCGCGCCAGCTTCACCGATGAACGTACCCCGAATTCCGCTTCTACCAATGCCTATCGGCTGGTTCACGCCGAATCGGACTTACTGCCGGGCTTGGTCGTGGATCGCTACGCGAACTATCTGGTGATGCAGTGCTTGACTTTAGGTATCGCGCAACGTAAAGGGGAATTGGCGGAGTTGCTGATGGAACTGACCGCGCCGCGCGGTATTTACGAGCGCAGTGATGTGGATGTGCGTGCCAGAGAGGGATTATCGGCTGAGACGGGTACTTTACTTGGGGATACGCCTCCCGAAACGATAGAGATATTGGAGAACGGCTATCGTTTCGCGGTGGATATACAGCGCGGGCAAAAGACCGGATTCTACCTCGACCAGCGAGATAATCGGCGCATATTAGCCCAATATTGCAACGACGCGGAGGTACTGAATTGTTTCGCGTACACCGGAGGGTTTTCGGTCTACGCCGCCGCGCATGCGGCGCGGTCTATCGTCAATATAGATTCATCCGCCGATGCGCTGGATACGGCGCGAAATAACATGACACTAAATGGCTTAACGGAAACCCCTGCGGAGTACGTGACCGGAGATGTGTTTCAGGTCTTACGCGAATACCGCGCCGCCGGACGCCGCTTCGACGTGATAATTCTCGATCCACCCAAGTTCGCGCACACGCAGCGGCAGGTGAAGCGAGCGACGCGGGGCTACAAGGATATCAATCTTCTGGCGATGCAGTTGCTCCGCCCCGACGGCATATTGGGGACATTTTCCTGCTCCGGCGTCATCAGCGCAGATCTGTTTCAAAAGGTGGTCTTTGGGGCAAGCGTAGATGCGCACCGCGACGCGCAGATATTGGCGCGTTTAACACAAGGTTTCGACCACCCGGTACTGTTGTCGTTTCCCGAAGGGGATTATCTGAAGGGATTGCTATGCCGTATGGTGCTTTGATATAGGGGGACGCGTGAAAAGATTGTGCGGTTCCTGGCGCCAATATATCAGTCTGTTCGCGATGCTCGCTCCCGCGCTGTTGATTGTCAGCGTGCTCTTTATGGGCGGGCTGGCGCTCGGTTTCATGCAAAGCCTCGGCTACATGCCGATAATCGGCAGATATACGTTTTCCTTTGATGCCTATCGCGCCGTGTTCACACGCACAGACTTCTACCGCTCACTGTTGTTGACCATCTGGATCGCCATCGCCTCCACCGCGCTGTCCACAACATTCGCCATCATCGGCGCGCTGACGCTGCGTCGCGCCACTCGCGGTCGCCGCTGGGCGACTTTCATCTTTCAGTTGAACGTGCCGATACCCCATACCGTCGGCGCGATCGCGATTTTGCTACTGTTATCCCAAAGTGGTTTTCTGGCGCGACTCGCTTACGCGGCGCGGCTGATTCACGAACCCGCGCAGTTTCCCGCGCTGATCTACGATCGCTATGCGATAGGGATTATTCTGGAATATGTGTGGAAATCGACCTGCTTCACCGGTATGATCGTGCTCGCGGCGTTGCAATCGATTGGCGAGGATTATGAGGCGGTGGCACGTAATCTCGGCGCGACCGCGTGGCAGCGGTTTCGCTATGTAATCCTTCCTTTAATTACGCCCGGCGTACTCTCCGCGTCGATCCTCGTTTTCGCCTACACCTTCGGCGCGTTCGAGGTGCCGTATCTCTTGGGGCAGCGCTATCCCTCCGCGCTGCCGGTGCTCGCGTTTCGTAATTACACCGACGTTGACCTGAATGCGCGTCCAGAGGCGATGGCAATTAGCATGATAATCGCGATGCTGATTACGATGTTGATTTTCGGGTACATGAGAGTAACGCGGGCGTATCTG
>CAZSIG010000389.1:1273-4330 GCA_964606195.1 uncultured Anaerolineales bacterium | reverse complement strand
GAGAAAACATTTATGGAGGTAGAGAGAATGAGTATACAGAAGCTGTTACAAATTGTTAGCTTGACGTTGGTGTTATCGTGTTTGGCGGGGTGCATCGAGTTCTCGAGTAAGCCCACCCCCGCGCCGACAGAGGAATTGGTACTTTCCACGCCCCTGCCCGAAAGAACCACCTGCAACGTGCTGCGCGTCGCGGGCGGCGAGGGTTGGTACCCCTACTACATCAGAAACGAGACCACCAACGAACTGGAGGGCATCGCGCTGGATGTGGTGAAGCAGTTGAGTCAAGATTTGGATATTCCGCTGGAAATCGTCGAGGGGCTGCCGTGGAAACGCGTGTTGCTTATGACGGAGCAGGGGGACGTGGATGTGGTTGCTGGCGCGTATTGGAACGCGGAACGGGCGGAAAAGTATCAGTACTCGATTCCCTTCGCACAGGATGAGGCGCGCGTTTTCGTACTCAAGGAGAATCAATTCCCCTTTGAAGAACTGAGCGATTTGAAGGGCAAAGTGGGCGGCAGACCGTTGGGGGGCAGCTATGGCGAAGAGTTTGACCAGTACGCCAAAGAGCATCTGACTTTTGAAGAGGTCGAAGGCAGCAAGGATAAAATCTTCACCAAGTTATTGCTCGAACGCAATGACTACGCGGTTTATGCGTACTGGGATGGGATGGGATATCTGTGGGAAAACGATTTGGATGACCAGATTGTGCCGTTACCCAAACCAGTTGCTATCAATGAGATACATTTGATGCTTTCGCGTACCAGCCCATGCCGCGAGTTAGTCGATTCGATAGACGAGCTACTCGAACAATATTTGGAGGATGGTACCATCGACGCGATTATGGCGCGTTATGGGAACCCTGATTAGCCCCGCGATGTGGCTGATAAACGAGTAGTGGCAGTTTCTTTCTTATGACCATCCGCAGTCTAAATGAACTCCTGATTTGACAACTCCCTTTTTTTATGATATAATTGTATACGTATGCAATAAAATGGGTTAGCGCAATAGTATCTGTTTAGCTGTGAAAATGACTACCATTTCCCAAACCGATAGCGAGAAAATGAATACATCTCCCGCGACGCGACCGGGCAGTGTTTCCCAAATTGACGTCGCCCGCCTGGCAGGAGTTTCCCAGGCGGCGGTATCGCGCACCTTCACCCCCGGTGCCAGCATATCCGAAGGAACCCGCGAGAAAGTCTTGGCGGCAGCCGAAAAGCTCAACTATCGCCCCAACGCCATCGCGCGGAGCCTCATCCAACACTCCACCAGAATAATCGGTATTGTGATAGTGCGATTTGAAAATCCCTTCTACGCCCGCGTGCTGAAAGAATTTACCAACAGGCTGCAAAATCTGGGCTACTGGACTTTGTTGCTCAACGTCGCGGATGAACACGATGTCGAGGACACCTTGCCGATGGCGCTTCAGTATCAGGTCGATGGCTTAATCATCACTTCCGCGACTCTATCTTCTACCCTCGCGAATGAATGTGCCCGCTCCGGGACGCCCGTTGTCCTGTTCAACCGCTACGCCTTTGGTAGCAACGTCAACGCGGTTTACTGTGATAGCGTCGGTGGGGGCGGCATAGTCGCCGATGCCCTGCTAGACGCGGGGCACGCGCGCATCGCCTACATCGCGGGCGAAGAAGGCAGTTCGACCAACCGCGACCGCGAACAAGGATTTACGGAGAGATTACAAGAACGCGGCTACACACTGACATTGCGCGCAGGGGGTGACTACAGCTACGAGTCAGGCTATGCCGCCGCTCAGCAGTTGCTACAACACAATCCGCCGCCCGACGCGATTTTCTGCGCCAACGACCTCATGGCGATGGGCGCGCTCGACTGCGCGGTTTGTGAACTTGGTATCAAAGTACCGCAAGAACTAGCCATAGTCGGCTTCGATGATATTCAGCCGGCGAGTTGGCAAAAATATTCACTGACCACGGTCAGACAGCCTATCGACCATCTAGTTGAGACAACGATTGAGGTTTTGATGAACGCGATAGCGAACCCCGACGCCGAGACGGTCATCAAAAAAATTCCCGCGACACTAGTAGAACGTGCTACCACGCGACCGCGCAAGTAATGAGTTGGAGTGACAAAGCTTGCTTTGTCAGAGCAAGCTTTTTATAGTATCTTATTGAATACGTATACGATTTTGTCATTTGCTGATTTGCCCTTTGCCCATTTGTTGTAGGAGTACAAAACTTGTTCACGAATATAGAAATCAAACAACTCCCCTGCGCGGAGTTAATCGAAACCGGAGTACAAATCGAGAAAATCGCGACGGGCTTCGACTTCATCGAGGGACCGGTCTGGCATCCCTACGAGAAATACTTGATTTTCAGCGACATCATCGGCAACCATCTCTATCGCTGGAGCGCGGCGGATGGCGTCACCCTGTTCCGCAAGCCGAGCTACATGGCAAACGGCAACACCTTCGACCGCGCGGGTCGGCTCCTCACCTGCGAACATGCCACCAGCCGCGTCACCCGCACCGAGCACGATGGCAGCATCACAGTACTCGCTACGCACTACGATGGCAAGGAATTGAACAGCCCCAACGATATCGCGGTGAAAAGCGACGGCAGCATCTACTTCACCGACCCCAATTCCGGCAGAAGCGCGGGCTACGGCATTCCGCGCGCTCAACAACTGCCGTTTCAGGGAGTTTACCGCCTCGACCCCGATACCAACTCACTCGCGCTGCTCGTGGACGACTTTTCCAAGCCGAACGGCTTATGCTTCTCGCGAGACGAAAAGCGGCTTTTCGTCAGCGACTCGGCACACCAACATATTCGCGTGTTCGATGTTCGCGATGATGGCACGCTGGCTAACGGGCGCGTTTGGGCGAAAGCGGAGGCAACAGGAATTGGCGTTGTAGATGGCATGAAAATCGACCGCGCGGAAAACCTCTACTGCACGGGACCAGGAGGGATACACCTGTACACCGCGCGCGGCGATTATCTGGGCATAATTTACATGCCCGAACACACTACCAATCTCGCGTGGGGCGACGATGACTTTCGCAGCCTATACATCACCGCCGCGACATCG
>CAZSIG010000389.1:0-1173 GCA_964606195.1 uncultured Anaerolineales bacterium | reverse complement strand
TACGCGTTACCCTTCCTCGAAGCGCATCCCGACGTAGAGATTCAAAACATGCTGGACACCAGCCTACTCGCGGATACGGTCGCGCATGGCAGCGTCCCCGCGGCGGTATCGGCGCGCATTCTCACCTACGTGCGTGAGGCGGAGAACGCGGGCGCAGACCTGTTTCTGCTCACCTGCACCTCCGTAGACGCGGGCATGAAATATGTCAAGCATTTCAGTGACCTTCCCACCCTCTGCATCTCCGAGCCGATGGTCAAGCACGCGCTGGATTTGGGCAACCGCATCGGCATCGTCGGCACGGTGCCCACCAGCCCCGCGTCGATTATTCGCCCATTAGAGGAAGCTGCCGCGGCGCGCGGTATGGAACTGAATATCTCGGTGGAAGTGGCGCACGGGGCGTTCGAGGCGCGCATGACTGGCGATGATGCCACGCACGACGCGCTGGTATCCAAAGCGTTGATGAAACTCGCGCAGGAGCACGAATTAGACTGCATCTGCTTCGCGCAGGCATCCATGAGCGCGGCACAGCACGAAGACCCCGGTATTCCCGTGCTGAAGTTGGGACAATCCGCGTTCGATATGGCAGGCGAAATGCTCGACGCGATGGACAAGTAAATCTCAAATGGCAAATCGCAAATTACCAACTTTGCAATTTGCTAATTTCTAATTTTCAAAAGGAGAGTTGTTATAATGGCAAAGGTAAAAGTTGGAGTAGCAGGTTACGGTACGATTGGCACGCGCCTCGCGGATGGTGTGGCGAAGCAAGAGGATATGGAGTTGGTGGGCGTCGTTGATGTCGCGCCGACTCTGGCGGTGCGCGCCCTGCACGAATCGGGCATGGCGTATAACCTTTATTTGGTCGATATGGCGCGAAAACCGCAATTTGACGAAATCGGCATCCCCGTCGCGGGTTCTTTCGAGGATTTATTGGGACAGGTTGACATCGTCCTCGACTCGACCCCCGCGGGCATCGGCGCGAAAAACAAGGAACTCTATAAAAAAGCGGGCGTCAAAGCGATATTTCAGGGCGGCGAGAAAAACGAAATCGTGGACGTGTTCTTTCACGGCTACGCCAATTACGAAAAGGGCATCGGGCAAGATTTTCTGAAGCTGACTTCGTGTAACACCACCGGCTTGATTCGCGCGGTGGACGCCCTCGACCGCATGGTGGGC
>CAZSIG010000388.1:0-4347 GCA_964606195.1 uncultured Anaerolineales bacterium | reverse complement strand
GGCGGCGCGAACTGCTCTACGCGGGGGGCGTCGTCGTGCTGTTGTTAGTATTGACACTCACCTCGTTCGCCTTCAAGATACGCGGCGCGGCGGTCCCCGAAGGGGTGGTGACGGTCAACGCGGTTGACGTTCTCAGCGGACCTGGCGAGGATTACACGACGGAGTTTACCATCCACGAGGGTACAAAACTCAAGATTGAGGAGCACCGCGACAATTGGTGGCGCGTGCGGTTGGTCGGGGATTTGCAAGGGTGGGTGGAGGCGAGCGCGATCACGGAGATATAATAGAGACTTAAAAACGTGAAACGTGATGCGTAATGATCTTGCACCTCACGTTTTCGCGTTTTACGAGGCTGCTGAAGACGCGGAGGTCTTGACAAAGGGGTCAACCTTAAACGTAGAGCTTTCTCGAAGTGCTATGCTGAGCTTTCGTACGGGGATAGACTGCGCGCTCAGGGTGACATATAGGGAGCCAAAGTAGCGCGGTGACGCGCAGTTGCCATAAATAAATAAATGTGATAAAATACACGCGTTATGGATATTGAGAAACAGTTGATTATACGCGCTTCAATATCGCACTATAGGGGGGGGTAGAAAAAGTATAGCTCCCCGTTTTTTCGCGCTTAGCAACGCGCTTGCGGACAGGGCAGGTGAAATGCCCTGGTGCAGGCGCGTTTTTTGTTGGTTGATTTGAATGAGGAGGAGGTGTAATTATGCGTAAACGGTTGACCGCGATGGTTTTGTTAGTGGTTATGGTGAGCGGCGCGGTGCTGCCGCCCGCGGGGTACGCGCAGGAGCCACAGATATCAGGGAATGAACTTTGTCCACAGGCGCAACCCGCGCCGCCACACGTAGGCACGTCTGCACTGTATGCTGGTTCAACCTGCTGTGGTGTATATGATAGTGGCAATCCATATATTTGCTGTTGTCAGAAGGGTAGTAGCAGAAGTGGCTTGTGCAGTTCGGGTGAAACTGATTATGTGGGTAATTGCGTTTGGTATGCGCATCATGCCGCGACGTGGCTTCCCAGTAATGCTATGTGGAATTGTCCAAACTGTTGGGTTTATTGGGCGCAGCGCAACGGGTATCAGACTGGCTCAACGCCCCGCGCCAACGCAGTGGCTATTTGGCGCGGCGTAAGTTCATGTGATCCGGGGAAAACCTGCTCTGGACATGTTGTGTATGTCGTACGCGATTTGGGTAATAATCGTATGCGTGTTCAGGAACAGAATTGCTACAGCAGAGATAGATGTTATTCCGGCAAACCGTATCAAGAACGGGATACTTCAGTTTACAGCAACTACTTCAAACAAAACGCGGTTTTTATCTATCCACCCGGCGGAGAAGACACCACGCCCCCCAACAATCCCACCTCCATCACCAGCTCATCGCACACGCCGCGCCAGTGGTCAACCGATAACACGGTGGCTGTGCAGTGGAGCGGCGCGAGCGACCCCGGTGATCCCGCGTCGGGCATCGGCGGGTATTCGTGGGCGTGGACGCGAAGTTCGAGCACGGTGCCGGATAAACAACCCGAAGGAAACGGAAATGCTTCGCGCACGACCAGCCCCTCGCTGGCAAATGGGGATAGTTGGTATTTTCACATTCGTACGCGAGATAAAGAGGGGAATTGGAATAGCGGCGCGGCGCACCTGGGGCCGTTTTGGATCGACACGGAACCAGACCGCACTCCGCCGAACAACCCCACTTACCTCGCCAGCACTAGCCACACCATTAACCAATGGAGTCACGACAACCGCGTGACGGTGGAATGGCGCGGGGCGAGCGACGCGGCGATGCTGCAAGCGATCGCCAGCGGCGTGGCGGGCTACTCGTGGGACTGGACGACGGGCGCGACAGACCTGCCCGATACCATCATGGAAGTCGGCGGTTCGCCGCAGACCAGCCCCGCACTGGCGGATAACGCCAATTGGTACTTCCACATTCGTACTCGCGACGTGGCGGGCAACTGGAACCCCGCGGCGGTACACTTGGGGCCGTTCAAGATCGACGTCAATCCGCCGCGCCACCCCGTGGTGGTGGAGACGGGCGGCGCGGTTGATGATGTGTGGCAAAATGTGGTTCACGACCCCGCGTTCACGTGGGCGGCGGCGGACGATGGAAACGGTTCCGGCGCGGCGAGCTATCTGTACTATTGGGGCGCAGCGGCGGACGGCGCGCCGACGGAGACGACTGCCACGACCGCGTTTGACCCCGCCGCGCCCGCCAGCCCCGGCGGTTACGCCGCGCGCTACCTGCGGATGCGCACTACTGATAACAGCGGCTTGACCTCCGATGTGGAGACAGTCTTCACTTTTCGCTACGACGGCAGCGCGCCGACGGGCAGTTTCACCATCAACAACGGCGCGGCGGTCGCCAATCAGGTTGCCGCCTACCTGCACATCGTCGCGGCGGATACGGGCAGTGGCGTGCGGGAGATGCGCCTGTCCAACGATGGCATAAACTGGGGCGTGTGGCAATCGTATCAGGAGACGGTCGACTGGGAGATAGACGCGATTAACCGTACCACGCGCACCATCTATCTGGAGCTGCGCGACGCCGCGCTTAACACGACGCCCGCGCTCACGCAGGCGATTTACCTCGATTTGTTTGGGGGGAAGCCGCGCTCGGACAATTATCGGATCTTGACCGACGTGCAGGGGCGCGGCGGCAATGTGATGAGCACGACGAATTACATCGCGCACGCCACTGTGGGCGAGACCATCGCCGGCGCGGGGATGGCGGGGCGGCTCTATCAGGTCTGGAGCGGCTATCACGGGGCGCGGCTGGCTAATCCCGGAGACGAGCCGCCCGTGACGCGCTACCAGATGCTTCAGAGCGTCATCGGACAGGGGGGGCGGGTGAAGTTCTCCGGCAACTACCGCATGAACGCGACGGTGGGGCAGGCTGGCGCGACCGAGGGGCTGACCAGCGGCAACTACCGCCTCGCGTCGGGCTATTGGGCGATGCCTGCGGCGGTGGGCGAGCCTGAACCGACGGAGACGCCAACTGATACTCCCGAACCAACTGCGACGCCGACCGACACGCCCGAACCGACCGCGACGCCGACCAGTTCGCCCACGCCCACGCCGCGCGCCGAGTTCTTCGGGGTGAGCGTTAATGAGGCTGCAACCTACTCTCACGATTACCGAGTAACTCTCTATCTGGACGCACCTTATGCTGTGGAGATGATGATCAGCAATGATGGCGGTTTCGTGGATGCGTACTGGGAGGCTTATAACATCACCAAGACGTGGGAGATTGACTTTTATCAAGATTATGTCCTGCCGCGCACTGTCTATGCCCGTTTCCGCGACGCGAATGGGACGATATACGGCAATTTCACCGATGATATTATCTATGATCCGAATGAACCTGTAGGGGAGGTGACTATCACGGAGATTCAGACCGGCACAATGCTGATGCAGGCAGGCGCGGTTTCGGTGACGCTCTATCTGGACATCACCGATGATTTGAGTGGAGTCAGCGAGGTGTTGGTGGCTACTGATGATAGCTGGGAGACAGCAGACTGGGAGAATTTCTCTATGTGGAAGACGGTCATTGCCCAGCCTGGTGATACAATTTATGTATTCTATCGCGACGTAGCAGGGAATGAATCGCTCTATCCGCTAGAGGTGGTGGTGCCGGGCGGCGCGGAGGAGTATGAGGTCTATTTGCCGGTGGTGTTGAAGAGCACACCGTGAGTGAACTCACGGCTGCTATGAGCAACGCGCTGAAGCGCGTTATGCCGAACATGCTTCAGCATGTTTCCGGTAGCCGCGCCGAGTTCACTCGGCGGCGAACTATGTGCAGAAATTATACTTGGCAAGTGAGCAAATACGCGCATTTGCGTATCTATTAATTTTTTAGTAAGAAGGAGGATTGGAAAAATGTTGACTAAAGATTTCGCGAAGAAGATTGTACGGCAGTTCGTGCCCAACGCGGGCACCATCATCATCGTCTTGGCGCTCCTGTGGGCGCACAGCGCGGGGGCGTTCCCGTTCGGGGCGCAGCTCGCGGCTACCAGTACGACGACCATCAGCTACCAGGGGCGGCTGGCGGAGGCGGACGGTACGGCGGTGGATGGCAATGTGGGGATGACATTCCGCATCTACAACGCGGCGACGGGCGGCTCCCCGCTCTGGACGGAGACTTACGGCAGTGTGCCGGTCTCCGATGGGTTGTTCCACGTCCTGCTCGGCAGCGTGACCGCGCTGCCCCAAAGCCTGTTCGGCGAGAACGAGACGCTCTACCTGGGCGTGACGGTGGGCGCGGATGATGAGATGGTACCGCGCGAGCAGTTGGCGAGCGCGCCGTGGGCGATGGGCGCGTTGACGGTGCCGGATGG
>CAZSIG010000387.1:1903-4348 GCA_964606195.1 uncultured Anaerolineales bacterium | reverse complement strand
CGCACGCATAGGTTCGCCCTTACAATTGGCGCACACATAGGTTCGCTCCTACAATCCCGTTTATAGCCCCAACAAAAAAGGGCAAGGTATTGATACCTTGCCCTTTTCTTACAAAGGCGACGGTCGGATTCGAACCGACGCATGAGACTTTTGCAGAGTCCTGCCTTACCACTTGGCCACGTCGCCGCGCCATCGGAGTATAAAAAAAAGCGGAAGACGGGATTTGAACCCGTGACCCTCTGCTTGGCAAGCAGATGCTCTACCACTAAGCCACTTCCGCGTACAGTGCCGAGTCTCAGAATTGAACTGAGTACCCTGCGGTTTTCAGCCGCATGCTCTACCAATTGAGCTAACTCGGCGCACTCTCAAAACACGTCCCATATTTTAGCCCATCTTCGCGAATTTGTCAAATCGCGTTTATCAACAGTAAACCCCTTGCTAAATCGACCGCGAGTTGATATAATTAGAGCTTACCCGAAAATGGTTGTTTTACCACAGAGGCACAGAGAACGCGGAGTTACCTTAGCATTAATCGCGCTCATTAACAGTCAATAGAGTTCATTATCGTGAATATCAGTATCTCCGCGGTAAAACTCTAGCGTGTAATTACGTCAGGACTTACGCAAATTCACTATAATTTCACCGCAGAGAGCGCGGAGGACGCGGAGTTTTCTCAACGGAATAATTTTGCTCCCCGCATACGCGGTCATAGCCAAGCATTGAAAGGCATATTTTTTAGACGACAAAAGTTATATCAAAAACTCTGCGCTCTCGGCGTGCTCGGCGGTAAAAATACCCCGAAGTTGCGTAAGTCCTATATGTAAGTCTGGCATTAGTCTATTTGACCACCGCGCTGTTACTTTTCACGCCTCACGTTTTGTGCAACTTTTCCAAACTACGCGATAACCAGAAAGGATTCACCATGTCCAAAATTCCCCCCATGCTGCGACAATACCGCGAAATTAAGAACCGCTATCCCGACGCGATAGTGCTCTTTCGTCTCGGCGATTTCTACGAGATGTTCGATGCCGACGCGGAGTTAGGCGCACGCGAACTGCAACTGGTGCTCACCAAACGACGCTTCTCCAAAACCATCACGCTGCCGATGTGCGGCGTGCCTCATCAACGCATCACCACCTACATCGCGCAACTCATCGAACGCGGGCATAAAGTCGCGCTGGTCGAACAGTTAGAGGACGCGCGCAAGACAAAGAAATTGGTCAAGCGCGACGTAGTGCGCGTGATTACGCCCGGCACGGTGGTCGAAGACGCGCTCTTGCGCGAGACGACCGAGAATTACCTCGTCGCCATCGCGGTGGAGACGAGCGGCAAAACCGCGCCGCGATACGGCTTATCGATTATAGACCTCTCCACTGGCGAATTCGCCGCGACGGAGGCGGCATCGCCGGAGATGTTATGCGAGGAGCTATCGCGGCTGCGCCCGCGAGAGTACGTCCTGTCCCCCGATTTGGCTGAGGACACCGACTTCACTCTCAAGCTGTTGGACATTCACGCGGCGCGATTTTCCCCCATAGATGCGCGGCATTTCGATCATGACAACGCCCGCGATTGTCTGCGAACCCATTTTCGCGTGGCGAGCCTAGAGGCGTATGGCTGCGATAGTATGCCGTTAGCGACGAGCGTGGCGGGCGCGGCATTGGCATATCTGCAAGAGAATCAAATCTCCGATTTGGCACACCTAACCGGGTTGCGTACTTACAGCCTGACTGAATACATGATTCTGGATGGCATAACGCGGCGCAACCTGGAACTAGCACATCGGCTGCGCGATGGTGCCAAAAAGGGCACGCTGATTTCGGTGCTGGACTGCACGAAAAACGCGATGGGGGCGCGGCTGCTGCGCCGCTGGATGCACCAGCCGTTATGCGATGTGACGCAAATTCAGGCGCGGCTCGACGCGGTGGAGGAGTTACACGATGACGCTTTTTTGCGTGCCGATGTACGCGAATTGCTCGATGGGCTGCATGACGTGGAACGGCTGGTCGGACGAGTTGGCTTTGGCAACGCGAACGGTCGCGACCTAGTCGCGCTGCGGCAGGCTCTGTTACGATTACCCCAATTGAAACGCGTGCTGGATAAAGCCCAAGCGGCGCGGTTGCGCACTCTGAATGAAAAGCTGGATGAACTGCGCGATGTCGAACGGCTAATCGGCGACGCGATTGTGGAAGAGCCGCCCATTTTGATTAAAGATGGGGGATTGATAAAGGATGGTTACGATGCGGAGTTAGATCGCCTGCGCGGAATAGCGACGGCGGGGCGCGATTGGTTGGTGGAGTTTGAGGCGCGCGAGCGTAAGAGAACTAAGATTCCGAACTTGCGCGTGAAGTACAATCAGGTTTTCGGCTTTTTCATCGAAGTGACCAAGAGCCATTTGCACAAGGTGCCGCCCGAATACGACCGCCGCGCCACCATCACGCACGCGGA
>CAZSIG010000387.1:0-1803 GCA_964606195.1 uncultured Anaerolineales bacterium | reverse complement strand
TCGGTCTATATTCGGCAGGTCGCGCTTATCACGCTATTGGCGCAGATGGGCAGCTTCGTTCCTGCGGACGCGGCGCGCATCGGCATCGTAGACCGCATCTTTACGCGCGTCGGCGCGACCGATGATGTGGCGCAGGGGCGGTCAACTTTTTTGGTGGAGATGAGCGAGACGAGTTATATCCTGCGTCATGCCACACCGCGCAGTCTGATTATCCTCGACGAAGTGGGGCGCGGGACGAGCACGTATGATGGCATGAGCTTGGCGTGGGCGGTGGTGGAGGAGTTGCACGATACGGTACAGGCGCGCACATTGTTCGCGACACATTTTCACGAACTGACTGCGCTGGCGGAACGGTTGCGCGGTGTGTGCAATTACACTTTGGCGGTCGAGGAGCGCGGGCATGAGGTAATTTTTTTGCGCCAACTCGTGGCGGGCGGCGCGGACAAGAGTTATGGGATTCACGTGGCGCAGTTAGCGGGAATGCCCGAGCGCGTGGTGGCGCGAGCGCGAGAGATGTTGAAACGGCTGGAGAATAGCGCAGAAGCAGATGAACCGCAAGAGGAAGAAAAGGTGATACGCGAGGAGCGCGCGGTATGGGAGGTGGATACGGGATTGCTGGTGCCGAAAGACGAATCCGCCGCGCAGGAGGTGCTGCGCGAGATATACCGCGTCGACATCGGAAATTTGACGCCAGTGCGGGCTTTAGTGCTGCTAAATGAGTTACAGGGAAAGCTGCGCGGCGCGGGAAATGAATAATCTAGTAGCCGCAGGTTTTACACCTGCGCTAAAGCTGAATAGTTTAAACTTACACAAGTTTACAATGAGCTTACCGCAGAGTACGCGGAGAGCGCAAAGCTTTAACTAATGGTTTTGGCTGTCAGAAACAATGAACTCTAATGAATACTCTTAACCGCGTATGACAAACACAAAAAAACTCTTCTTGATGTTCTCCGCGTTCTCTGCGCTCGACACTGGTTCAGTTAAATTGGATACCACGGCGAGCGGCTCCAAGCCCCCGTCCGCGGGGGCGTTGGGGCGAGATGCAGCACTATTCTGCCCTCGCGGACGAGGGCTAGGAGCATGGTCGGGGAAAATCAAACTCAACTGAACCAGTACCCTGCGCTCTCTATGGTTAATTACCGCGCGTTTTGTACAAGTTCTATAGCTAATTCCCCAAGTATTTTGGTAGCTTTCTAATCATCTTCTTGAGCTTCTTTTCCCGAACGCGCCGCGCCGCCTCTTTCAGGCTTACCCACTCGCGGTCTCGCATATAATCCTCAGGCCATGCCGCGAAAATCTCCTCGACTTGAAGCAAAAATACCTCGACGGTACAAGTATTCTCCCACTTATCGTATTGATACTCGCCAATCGCTTGAGAAGAGATAACCCCCTTGATTCCCGCCTCCTCCCACGCCTCGTGCATCGCGGATTCCGCTGCTGTCATATTCGGCTCGATGATGCCTTTGGGAATAATCCAGCGTTTGCGTTTTCGTGAAGTGATGAGCAAAACCTTTACTTGCCCCTTTTTTATTCGATAAGGTATAACAGCCGACTGATTGTAGAACCATTCTGGTGGTTGACTCATGCGCCAATTTTAACATTGACGGTATAGCCTGTCAAACCGCGCCGCTCTTGTCACCTCTGGTTTTGTTGCGCAACTCCAGATTATCTGCTAACATAACTGAGCAGATTTTCATTCTTCTATGACCGCGTATGAGGGCAATTGACCGCGGTTTAATCAGCTCAATTCGCTAAATCCGCTGAAAAAACTAACATATTCAGCGAATTCAGTAATCACTTTAG
>CAZSIG010000386.1:0-4389 GCA_964606195.1 uncultured Anaerolineales bacterium | reverse complement strand
TAAGCGAACTGCTTACCATGCCACAATCCCTATCCCTGCCTGTACGCAGACAAGCGCTGCGCACACTTTCTCGAATCGCTGATACAGAAACAGTATCTTTAATTGTACATCTGATGAACGATAAAGACAGCACAATACGCGAGAATGCTGTCCAAGCGATGGGTAAGTTAGGAGATGTTACCGCGCTGTCCCACCTCATCACCACCCTTACTGATGAAAATGGTTTGGTACGCGGGAATGCCGCCCAAGCTCTAGGTGAGTTGGAAGATGCTACCGCGCTGTCCCACCTCATCACTGCCCTCACTGATGAAAACGGTTTGGTACGCGGGAATGCCGCCCAAGCTCTGGGTGAGTTGGGAGATGCTGCCGCGCTGTCTCACCTCATCACTGCTCTTACTGATGAGAACATTTGGGTACGCTGGAATGCTGCCCAAGCTTTGGGCGAGCTAGGAGACGTTACCACGCTGCCCTACCTAATTACCGCGCTGACTGATGAGGACAGTTTGGTACGTGAGGCTGCCACCCAAGCTCTGGGCGAGCTAGGAGATGCTACCACGCTGCCCCATCTTATCACTGCGCTCTCTGATGAGGATGACCGGGTATGCGAGGCTGCCGCCCAAGCCCTAAGCGCGCTGGGAGATGTTACCGCGCTGTCCCATTTCATCATCACTCTCAACGGTGAAGACAAAGAAGTACGTCAGAATGCTGCCAAAGCGCTAGACACGTTAGGAGATGCCGCCGCGCTGTCCCACCTCATCACCGCTCTTGATGATGAAGATAATGGAGTACGCCGGAATGCTGCCTATGCCCTGGCGCGCTAGGAGATGTTACCGCGCTGCCTCATCTCATCATCGCTCTCAACGATGAAGACAGAGAAGTACGTCAGGATGCCGCCAAAGCGCTAGGTGCGTTAGGAGATGCTACTGCGCTGCCCCATCTCATCATCGCTCTCAACGATGAAGACAGAGAAGTACGTCAGGATGCCGCCAAAGCGCTAGGTGCGTTAGGAGATGCTACTGCGCTACCCCACCTCATCACCGCTCTTAATGATGAGAACGCTTGGGTACGCGAGAATGCCACCCAAGCCCTCGGGGAGGTAGGAGATGCTACCGCGGTGTCCCATCTCATCACCGCGCTCAATGATGAGAATAGTGAAGTTCGCACGACTGCCGCCCAAGCTCTGGGCGCGTTAGGAGAGGCTACCGCGGTGTCCCACCTCATCACCGCGCTCAATGATGAGGACAGTTGGGTACGCAGGACTGCCGCCCAAGCTCTAGGACGATTAAACGTGGCTAAATCTATTTCTCTCATTGCCGCTACCGCCGTTACAGGTTATCCTTCAACTGATTACGTCACTGCGCTAATACATCTTGCTCCAGACGAGGCAGAGAAAGTATTACATGGCTACACGCAACGACTACGGCACGGTAGCTGGGTAGAGCGGCTACGCGGACAAGCTCTGTGGAGTTTGGGGAAAATGGATAACGCGCTTGATAATTTTCATCAGGCATTGAAGAAAAGGGAGAATGTCAATAATCTGCTCGCCTTAGCACATTTTTACTTGGAGCAAGATGATCTGCCAAAAGCACAGGGTTATGCTAACCACGCGGTAGAAAAAGCATCAGAAAATGAGATTTGTATCTTGTCCCTTGCTGTTATCCTATGGCAAATGGGTAAAATTACTGATGCCCTGAAGAAACTGGAATCAAAGAGATGGAAACAGCCAAAGGAAATTCAGAAATCAGTGATCAAGATTTTGAGATATTCATACTTTTGGCGAGATAAAGCCATCTCCGCGCTGGAAGAGATGCTGGAAAAAGCGAATGACTGACCTCTAAAAAATGATACAATTTTGCTCCCACAAAACTTTTAGAGTATAATGTTCTAGCTACCCGACAGTTTGCCATACAAAGTTGTTGAAGCCCCGAATAGAACGCGGATAACGCAGATTTCGCTGATTTTTATTTTATAGGGCGAAGCAATTAAAGAGATAATCAGCGTAAATCAGTTAAATCAGGAAAATCCGCGTTCCATTCTTCAAAAGTGTCAGGTAGCTAGTATAATGTTTAACCAATAAACAAAATCCTTAGTATTTACAGAGAGGTAAATAAGATGACAGATTATACACCAAAACCAGAACACAAGTTTACGTTCGGCTTATGGACTGTGGGCAACGTTGGCAGAGACCCCTTCGGAGAGGCGGTGCGCGGCGCGCTATCGCCCACGGAGATAGTCTACCTGTTGGCGGAGGTCGGCGCGTACGGCGTCAACTTCCACGACAACGATCTAGTGCCGATTGATGCGACCGCGGCGGAGCGCGATAAAATCGTCGGCGATTTCAAAAAGGCGTTGGCGGATACCGGCATGGTCGTGCCGATGGCGACGACGAACCTCTTCGCCGATCCGATCTTCAAAGATGGCGCGTTCACCTCAAACGACGCGCGCGTGCGCGCCTACGCCTTGCAGAAGACCTTGCGCGCCATCGATCTCGGTGTGGAACTAGGCGCGCAAATGTACGTCTTCTGGGGCGGGCGCGAGGGTACGGAGACCGACGCGGGCAAAGATCCCCTCGACGCGCTCAATCGTTTTCGCGACGCGCTCAACTTCCTAACCGACTATGTAATCGATCAGGGCTATGACCTTAAATTCGCGCTGGAGGCGAAACCGAACGAGCCGCGTTCTGACATCTATCTGCCGACCACTGGCGCGATGTTGGGCTTCATCGAGACACTCGACCACTCGGAGATGGTCGGCGTCAATCCCGAAGTGGCGCACGAGCACATGGCGGGACTTAATTTCCTGCACGCGGTCGCGCAGGCGTGGGACGCGGGCAAGCTGTTCCATATCGATCTGAACGACCAAAAGATGGCGCGGTATGACCAAGACCTGCGCTTCGGCGCGGAGTTGATAAAGCAGGCGTTCTATCTGGTCAAGTTCCTCGAAGATGTCGGCTACGAGGGAATGCGGCACTTCGACGCCCACGCCTATCGCACCGAAGACCGCGAAGGGGTCAAGGATTTCGCGCGCGGTTGTATGCGCTCTTATCTCATTCTCAAGGAGAAGGCGCAGCGATTCAACGAGGATGAGGAAATCCAAGAGTTACTAGCAGAAATCAACGCCGCCGATGGCGCGATGGATAAGTTCTTAGGCGCGTACAGTGCGAAGAAGGCGCAGGAGCTAAAGGAGTACGACTTCGACCGCGCCGCGATTGCCGCGCGCGGCTTGCAGTACGAGAAGCTAGACCAGATGCTCTTCGAACTGCTTTTGGGGGTCAGGTGATTAGAGTCGTTCCCTAATAAGCAGAATAAGAAAGGGGACGCGGATTTTCGCGGATTCACGCGGATAAACAACTTAAATCCGCGAAAATCCGCGTGAATCCGCGTCCCATATAATTACTTACCCGTCCAAAATTTTATTTGGGAACAAGTCTATTGAGTAAAACGTATTGCGTAAATGTGATAATTTTCACGTTTCACGCTTCACGTTTTAGGAGTGTCCTATGACGAACTATTTACTCGGTATTGATATCGGCACCAGCGGCAGCAAGGCTTTGCTGGTCGCGGAGAATGGCGCGGTGATAGCCAGCGCGATGACTGAATATCCGATGTACACCCCGCGTCCGCTGTGGGCGGAACAGAACCCCGAAGATTGGTGGGAGGCGACGGTGACGAGCATCAAGCGCGTGCTGGCTGACAGCGCGATTGACGCCGCACAGGTCGCGGGTATTGGACTGACCGGGCAGATGCACGGCTTGGTGCTGTTGGATAAAGATGGCGCGGTGCTGCGCCCTTGTATCATGTGGAACGACCAGCGCACCGGCGCGCAGTGCGCGTGGATTACGGAACAAATTGGGGAAAGACGCGTCCTCGAATTGACTGGCAACCCCGTCCTGCCCGGCTTCACCGCGCCGAAAATTGTCTGGGTGCGCGAGAACGAACCGGAAGTCTACGCGCAAACCGCTAAGATGCTGTTGCCCAAAGATTACATTCGCTATAGATTAACCGGCGCGTTCGCCACCGAAGTATCCGACGCGTCGGGCATGTCGTTACTGAACGTACGCGAGCGAAATTGGTCTGCCGAAATGCTCGAAGCGCTCGACATCCCCGCGGCGTGGCTACCGGAGTGTCACGAATCGCCCATAGTCAGCGCGCACATCTCTAATAACGCGGCGGAGCTTACCGGCTTGCACGCGGGGACGCCGGTAGTCGGCGGCGGTGGCGACCAAGCCGCGCAGGCGGTCGGCAGCGGCATCATCGAAACCGGCTTGGTTTCCGTGACCATCGGCACATCTGGCGTCGTCTTCGCCACCACCGACGAGTTCGCGGTCGAGCCAGAGGGCCGGTTGCACGCCTTCTGCCACGCGGTGCCCGGCAAATGGCACCTGATGGG